>JBEKFU010000012.1:0-29566 GCA_050013155.1 Thermacetogeniaceae bacterium
GTGCCGGGATATCCGACGCCCACCCCCACCCCCGATTCGAAGGCGCCCCGGGCCACAGCCTCGTTTCCGGTCAGCAACTCTTGCTGCATGTCTATTCCTCCTGCCTGAACCTCGTCTGATTTTGGATATGCCTGATATCCCTGTCCACAGTAAGGCGGCGAATACCGCACATCTGCACGATCCGGGACGTGGTACGCTCCCCCAGGCATTCATCGAGTTCAGGCATCTTCAAATTGGTGGTGATGATCACCGGCAAGTGATAATTGAGCCTGTAATTGAGCAGTGAGTACAGTTTGTTGCAGGTCCACTCTGTATAGTTGTGGGCACCCAGATCGTCAAGGATCAGCACTGCCACCTGGCGAACGCTCCTGAACAGGGCGACATCATCTGGTTCGCGGGAATCTCCTGTATTGTGCAGCAAAGCCGTCCGCAGGTCGTCGAGAAAATCGGGCACCACCAGGAACTGCACCTGAATTCCCCGGCTCAACAACTCATTGGCGATGGCGGCAGCCAGGAAGGTTTTTCCGGCGCCCACATCCCCGGTGAACATGATCCCCTGGGACGGCATGCCCTGAACACAGCCCTGGACAAAGTGGCGGGCGCCCTGCAGCGCCGCTAGGGCCCTCTCCCGGTGTTGGCCGTCGTAATAGTCGACCCTGAAGCCCTCAAAGCTGTAATCCCGGAGTTCGGGAGCGATTCCGGCCTGCTGCCGTATTTTCCCGGTGTGGCGCTGGCAATCGCATACCCAGGCGACGTCACCGGAGCAGACTATTCCCGTGTCCCCGCAAATCTTGCAGGTCACCCCCCCGCCAATTGCTTCCTGCGGCGCCGGTTCCTGCTGCCTCCTGATGTTTTGCTGGAGCCTGTGAACAAGCTCGTCCAGCCTGATCATCTTCGATCCTCCAACCATATTTGGTCGTTGGTCGTGGGTAGTTGGCATCTACCATGTCAGGACATATATATGTCCTTGTATTTATCTTCCTTATCCTTGATCCTGGCCTCCCGGTCCGACTGTTTCCTGCTCTTGTTCGTCATTCGGGAGGACAGAAACTGCTCCTCGTAGTTATTGACTTCCTGGGCGGTGCGCAGGTTCTTCTTGGACCACTGGACCAGGATCCTGTCGATGTATCTCAGGTTGAGTACACCTCGCAGTACGGCCCTCTTCAAAGCCTCCAGGATGACCGGTTCGGAGCACCCCTTATCCTCATTCCAACTGAGGATCTGTGCGCACTCGATCTGGGACAACGCCCTGCCGAACTCCTGCTCAAAGGTCCGGAGCAGGACGTGAAGATGCGGGGACTGCGCTTCGCCCGGGGGAGTCATTTGTTGTGCCGCCGGCGCCGCTTCATGGCGGGCATCCTGCATTGCCTGCACCTTTTCTTCAGCCCACAGATCGGTGATTTTTTCAAACAGGCCGCTAAAGTCGCAGGTATTTCCCGATATTATGAAGAGGCCGCGGGAAGCCATGGCTTCAATGGACGCTTTGATGCTCTTTTCAGACACATTGAGCAGGCGGGCAAAGTCTTTGAGTTTCAGGTCATCCTTGCCCTGCTGCTGAAAATAGAAACAGGCCAGCAGGACCAGGATGTCGTTGCTGCATAAGTTAAGCCTCGAGCTATACTTTAAAATGAGGTTTGGCACCAGGGTAAACCCTGCCGAAAAAAAATCACTGCAGAAAAGCGCCGGGATATGAAACCTGTTGTACCCTGCCATCTTCACCATCCTTCAACTGCGCGCAGCAGATAATATAATATTAGCCGCGTCTTGTTAAATACCTGCCGCTCGTGACCAGCAAGGCGCAAATTATTAACAAAGTATAAAATTCTTTAATACGGGGATATAGAGAAGGAAAAAGAACAGTTCATGACCATTGGCCGTCGCCCGTGAGCCGTTGGTCGTTAGAAATAACTTTTGAATCAAAACAATTGTTTATCTTTATAATCATCTGTTTAACCACAGATGACTACCCGCTCTAATGCCCCCGCTTCTCTGAAGCGGTGGGATAAGAGCGGCTACATCACTGTATTAACGAGTTCTTGGCTTCAGTGGGGGAAGGCAAACCCCCACCTGAAGCTAAGAACTCGTTGACAATGTGGCCACCCGTGGCAACCGGTAGCGCTTGACAAAGCCATCGATACGCTCAAGAGCCTCTTCAAGCTTATCCCTGGAGGTGGCATAACAGCACCTGACAAAACCCTCGCCGCTGGCTCCAAAGGCATTGCCCGGCACCACCGCCACCTTGCTTTCAAACAGCAGGCGTTCGCTGAACTCATCCGAGGTCATACCCGTATGCTGGATGCTTGGAAAGGCATAGAAGGCCCCCCTCGGCTCGAAACAGGGCAGGCCGATCTCCCTTAGGCCCTTCACCAGTAACCTGCGGCGCAGATCATACTCGTCAACCATCTCTTTGATGAAGCCGCACCCCCCTCTCAGGCCCTTGAGCACGGCGTACTGGCTGATCGAGGGTGCGCACAGCATGGTATATTGATGGATCTTGAGCATGGCGTCGATCAACTCCTCGGGACCCGCCGCAAAGCCCAGCCTCCAGCCGGTCATGGCGAACATCTTGGAAAATCCGTTCAACAGTATGGTCCGCTCCTGCATGCCCGGCAAGTTGGCGATGGATGTATGTTCAATCCCGTAGGTCAATTCGGCGTAGGCCTCGTCCGATATCACCAGCAGGTTATAGGCTTTGGCGACCTGGGCCACCTCTTCCAGGTCTGCCCGGGTCATAATGGCGCCGGTAGGGTTGTTGGGATAGCAGAGCAGGATGGCTTTGGTCCGCTCCGAAATCCCGGCAATGAGGTGCTCCTTGCGAAGACGGAACTCGTCCTCAGCCCGGGTGGCCACCATCACCGGCCTGCCTCCGGCAAAAGCGACGCATGGCGCATAAGACACGTAACAGGGTTCGCCGATCAGGACCTCGTCACCGGGATTGATGATCGCCCTAAGAGCCAGGTCGACACCCTCGCTGACCCCGACTGTAACCAGGACCGATGCGTCAGAATAGCGGAGGCCGAACCTGGTTGCCAGGTACGAGGCGATCTCGCTTCGCAATTCAGGCATACCGTAATTGGAGGTATACTTCGTGTATCCCCGGTCCAGGGCTTCTTTACAGGCATCCTTCAATACTTCAGGCGTGGTGTAATCCGGCTCGCCTATGCCCAGAGAGATGATCCCCTCGGTCTGCGCAATCAGATCGAAGAACTTGCGTATCCCCGAATAGGCCATGCCCTGCACCGTTTTGGAAACATACTGATTAAACGATCCTGATTTACACTGCTCTCCGTTTTGCATTCTCTCTGCCTCCCTGCGGAAAATCGCCGCAAATATTTGTTAGCATGCTGCGCAAACAATAAAGCCCATCCTCAAAGGGACGGGCTTTTGCTCCCGCGGTACCACCCTGGTTGACCTGAAAGGTCCAACTCCGGCCCCCTTTAACGGAGGGGTTCCGTCCTTGCTTACTCGATCGCTCTTTCAGCAGGCTTCTCGGAGGCGGCCTTCGGTGTTCTGCCCTGCCGGTCTTCCACCTTGCAACCGGCTCTCTAAAAAAGCAGGCCCCACCTACTCTTCCCCGTCATCGAATCCAATCCTTAATATATTATTACAAGTTTAGCAAAAAACATTGCTGTTGTCAATAGACATTCGCGCATGATTAAGGCTGTGGCGGGGCGGCCAGTTGCCTCTTGATCTGCCTGGCAATCTCCCGGTAGCCGGGCAGGCTGTGATCCACCGTGGCGACCCTGATCCCGTCCCTCCGGCACAAGAACTCTTTGAGGGCGTTCTCCGTCCTCTGGTACCCGCTTTCTTCCACGGCAATCTTCAGCGATGGGAGAAAGTAATCAAAATAGACGCCGTTATACCGATGCCGCTTCCATACGGTCTCACGGGGGAAAAGCAGATCGAGGGCGCGTTCTACCTGGTCTTTACTGACCGGCCCTTCGGCATCGGCATCATGCTCGTTACGCTGTGCTTTAAGATCGCTGCTGTCCGCACGCTTGCACATTTCGTCCAAAAGTGTGTTGAAACCGCTGAAACCGTTTAAAAGCCTCTGATCCGGTATCCTCTGGTTTACCAGTTCCTTGACGGCGGTTTCCAGGTATTCAGGATGGGGGCCGATGAACTGCTCCAATAAATCGAAAAGCTGTGCCACCAGTTGGCATCCCTCATCGAAGCTTTGCCGGGACTCCTGCGGGCTTCTCAACTCAGCGGCAATCAACGACTCTATCAGGTGATCGATTTTTGCCAATATCTGCTCTCCGAGCATCTTTTCTTTGGAGATAGACATGTCCTCACCTGCCTTTATCAGAGGTCGGACGCCGGAAGTCAGAAGTCAGAATCAGACCCGGATCATATCCAACTCCCGGCTAACCCTGTTAATTCTACCTTTAGACTTTATATGCCAGGCCGGTTTTCCTTATGCCTAAACAGAAGCCCCGGACGTCTCCATCCGGGGCAACCATCATCTGTTTTTTTCCAGCTTCCGGCCTTCCGGCCTCAGGCCTCCAGATAACCGCAGGCCTTTCCTGCCGCAGCCCGGGCATGGCCGATGGTCTGGGGGATATCCTTCGGCCCCTGGCACACACCGGCCAGGAAGATTCCCGGCTGGCCGGTGACCATGGACTCTTCCCCGGCCCCGGCTAAAAAGCCGTAATCATCCAGGCCGATGCCCAGTTTCTGCGCCAACTCGCTGCTGCTGGCAGACGGCGTGATCGCCAGCGAGAGGACGATCAGGTCGTACTTGTCCTCCAATGCTTTACCGCTCAGGGAATCGGTATAGCGTACGGTCAGGCGGTCATAGGGAAAGCCGTAGATCTTCGAAGGAATCGCCCTGACAAACTTGACCTTGTCAGACTCCCGCAACTCCTTGTCAAAATCGGCGAATCCCTTGCCGAAGCTCTGAAAGTCCATGTAGAAAATATCCAGCTCGACCTCCGGCAGTTCGCTGCGGATCAGCTTGGCCAGCTTGGCCGCATACATGCAGCAGACCCTGGAGCAATAACCGTTGCCGATCGACAGGTCGCGGCTGCCGACGCACTGCACGAAACCGATCTTGTTGATGTCCGGCCCGAAGGCTGCGGTCAGACTGCCCTTTTCCTTCAAGGCTTTTTCCAGATCCAGACCGGAGATGACGTTCTTCTCCAGGCCGTAGGCAAACTCGCTTCTCCGGCCCAAGTTATAGGGATCGAAGCCGGTGGCCACGATCACTGCCTGGCACTCCAGCGCCACGTCCTGACCGTCGCTGGCAACGGTGGCCTTGAAACCGTCTTTATTCTTCGAGAACTCCTTGACCGAGGCATTGCGGAAAACCTGGATCAAGGGCTCCTGGGCGACCTTGTCCTTCTGCTGCAGAACCAGGCAGGCGGCGCACCGGTTGCATTCATCGGTGGCCTTGCAGCAATACTCCGCCGCCCTGCCGCCGATATCCGCTGCTTTCTCGACCAGGAAGACCTCCACATCCCGTGCTGCCAGGTCGAGGGCGCTGGTCATACCTGCTGCGCCGGCACCAATCACTAGTGCCTTCTTTCTTTCCAAATCAATCCCTCCAATTCAGGTCACATCTGCTACATCAACTCCGGGACATAACCTTCAACGCCCGACTTTTTCCATAACGCCTTGAGCTCATCAGTTATCACTCCGGGGTTGTCATGGAAAGCCGCGAAAGGCCTTGGCAGGACGCCGGCTTTCGTCAAGATCAAGGGCACGACTTCCTCCCAGGCCACAGCCATGATGTGGCAGCCCGAAACCCCCTCGATCTGCTGGACATGCTTGATATAATTCACCGTCAGATCCAAGGCCGCGATCTTCCCGTTTGGCGCCTTTTCTAAGAATTGGCAGAACTCTTCCGACACAATCATCCCGGGTACACCATGCTGCATGTAGCGGGCCATCTTCGGGGACTTGACCGGCATCAACCCTGGAGCAAGATAGATGCGCTTATGCAGACCGCGCTCCCGGACCAGCTCCATGAACCGCTCGAAGCGCTCCATGTCCAGGATGCACTGGGTCTGGACAAAATCGGCGCCGGCCTCGATCTTCTTCTCCAGGCGCACCACCCGGAACTCGAAGGGATCGGCGAAGGGGTTCGCGGCACAGCCGATGAAGAACTTGGGGTTGTGCTTGCACTCCTCGCCGCACTCGAAGCACCCCTCGTCCCGCAGCCTCTTCAAGATCCCGATCAACTGGATGGAGTCCACGTCGTAGACACCCTTGCAGCCGGGGTGGTTGCCGAATGCCTGGTGGTCGCCGGTCAGGCAGAGCACGTTGCGCACGCCGAGGGCATAGGCGCCCAGCAGGTCGCTCTGGATGGCCAGGCGGTTGCGGTCCCTGCACACAACCTGCAGGTTCGGCTCCATGCCCATCTGAACCAGCTTGACGGATGCCGCCCAACTAGAGAGACGGGTGACGGCGGTCTGGTTGTCGGTGAAGTTGACGGAGTCGACCCGCCCCTTCATCCCCTGACCGTACATTTCAACGTGATGGAAGCTCGACTCCTTGGGGGGGCCGATCTCTCCGGTGACGACAAATTGGCCTGATGCATAGGTTCTTTCTAAAGCACTGCCTGATTTCAGGTTGCCTTCGGGTTTGCTGTTAGCTTCTGTCAAGGGTCAGATCCTCCCTTACATAAGTTCTCGGGCCCTTGGCGCGCAGCCAGTTTTTAGCTGGGATAACTTCCTTCAGCTTATCCACCTGCCCTAGCGCTACCAAGCGGTCATAGATCAGTTGCCAGCCGCATGAAACATCCTCTTTTGTAGGGGCTGACACTTCGCACTTCCCGTTCTGCGAACCGCCACAGGGGCCGTTCAACAGGCTCTTGGAGCAGCGGGCGATCGGGCAGATGCCGCCGGTCTTGTCGAGGACGCAGTCACCGCAGGCGAAGCATCGCTCTTCCCACTTGCCGACGTCGATGTTGGCGCCCAGCATCAGGGTGTTGACACCGGGATAGATGGGAGTTAAGGGGTACTTCTCGCCCAGGTACTGAATCCCGATGCCGCAGGCGAGAGACATTATGGCATCGACTTTCCCGACGTTTTCCAGGAACTTGGCGTTGTACTCGGCATCGCACTGCCGTTCTTCCGTCTGCTCCAGGACCTCGATTGGATTGCCGTCCTTGCTGCGAGCCATCCGGATCTGCGAGGCCAGGATGCCGACCTCCTTCTCGCCACCGGTCAGGCAGACCGTAACGCACCCGCGGCATCCGGCGATCAGAACCTTCTTATAGGGCGCTATCATCTCAAGGATCTTCTCAACGGGTTTTCCTTCAGCAACGATCATTTACTTTACCACCTTCCCCGGGTTTGTTCCAGATTGGCGGATCTTCTCCGCCATCGCCTTCACTGCCGTGTTAAACTGGTTACCCTGATTGGCTGCCACATGCACGAAATCGATGCGCTCACCCAACCCGATCTGGTTCAGGATCTTCTGGGCGCGCTCCTTTCGCTGCTCAGCCCGGTTGTTGCCCCAGACGAACTTGCAGTTTTCCTTGTGGCAGACGCACAGCATCACGCCGTCGGCTCCATTCTCCAGGGCCTTGAGCAGGTAAATGATGTCGATCTTTCCGGAGCAGGGAACCTCCACTATCTGAACATCTTTTTGCAATTCGGGATCCAGCGTTTTTGCAAACTCCGAAGCAAGAAAACCGGAATTCTCGCAGGCATAGGCCACAATCCTGGCAGGTTGCTTGACTTCGACAAGAATCTCCTGGTCCGAATAGAGCGGCAACTGGATCGCCTTGCCCGGGCATTCAGAGGCGCACACTCCGCAGCGCTGGCAGGCCAGGGGATTCATCCGGGCCGCAGAATTGTACATGTTGTTGTACGCCTCACCGTGGACGATCTCGATCGCATGGTGGGGGCAGCAGCGGTAACAGGTCAGGCAGACCGCGCATTTCTCCGCCTCGACCTTCGGCTGCAGGCTCGGCACCGATACCTTGCCCTTGGCAAAAGCGGAGACTTCGGCAACCACGGCCTCGATCTCGTTGTAGAGGTCAGTGCCGTGGATTGGCCCGTGGCAACTGCCGACAAAGAAGATCCCGGCCCGGTTCGACTTGATCGGCAGGAAATGCACGTTGTCCTTCTGGAAGAAGCCCCCCGGACCCGTCCTGATGTCCAAAATCTCCGCCAACTCCAGGGTTGCCGCCGCAGGCACGAATTCCTCCGCCAGTACGATGTAATCTGCGACGATCTTCACCGGATCGGAGAGGAACGGCTCACGATACTTGAAGGCTATCCCCGAGGGGAACCTGACGATCTGGAACTCTCCGGTATACTTCAAAAAGTTGACGCCCTTTTTACGAGCCAGTTCATAATCCTGCTCCAGGTCGTCTGCGCAGACCTTCATATCCTCATAGAGGACATTGACCTCGGAGGCGCCCTTCCCCTTCAAGCCCAGGGCGGCCTTCAACACCGCCGCAAAGGAGAGCAGCGAATCTGCATCAGCCTTCCCCAGGGCGAAACTGACTTTCTTGCCTGCATAATCCTTGCCTGAATTGACGAACTGGGAAAGAGAGAGGATGTCGGCGCCCAGTTCAATCCCGCCGTACTTGCTCTTGTCATACTGGGGCACAGCCCCGAGCGCCAGCACGATCGCTCCGAAGTCCTTCTTGACGGCCTGGCCGTTTTCCAGCAAGCGCACTGTAAAAGCACCCGGAAAGCCATCCAGCCCGATCATCCTGGTTCCCACATTATCGATCTGGACCACCGGCTGGCTCTTGGCGATCGTCGTGGCTGCCGCAGCCGCCTCGCTGCCGGCGCCGATCACCAGGACGTCCGGGGTTACGGCCAGTTCTTCATAGCCGATCTCGGCCCGCAGGCGCATCTTACCCAGGGCGTTGTTTGCCGCCGCAACGGCGGCCCCGGTGGAGTCAACCGCTCCCAGATCCACAAATTCCACGTTGTAGCGGTTGATGCCCTTCTCGTCCGCCAATTGCAGGAACTGTCGCATGATGAACGAATCGACGCAGGCGGCTATCACCAGGCGATTCAGGGAGTACTTGTCGATCTCGGCGCCGATCTTTTCCTTCTCCACCTTGCCGCAGAGCACGTCCGTCGCCCTGATGTAATCAAAATCCGCCTGGCTCTGAATGACAGTTTTGGCCTTTTGCAAATCAACCTTTTTGGAAACTTTACCATCACAATCACATAGGTAAATTCCAATTCTTATATTTGTTATTTGTTTAGTCATTAGGTTTCCCCCTGAAAGTAAAACTTCGAAACCTCCCCGATTACGTTAAAAATTAGCCTTGGTAGGGCCCCATCCATACGGCGGGACCCTACCAGGCCTTCATTCAACTATCTCTGCCGGAACACCTTCACGTAAGAATCGCAGTAGATCGAGCGGTTCAGCAGCATTTCGGCGGTGGCAATGGATTCCACCATAGTCTCATCGTTGACGTCGATGATCGCCGAATCCAGGCCGGCGCAGATCGCCATCACCACGTAGGTCCGGTTGACCAGTGACCGGTCTATGGTGTTCTGGGACACGTTGCTCAGACCCAGGGTCGTATGCGGCGCCGGATCGCAGAGCGTCTTGATCTGGCGCAGGGTATCCAGCACCTCGGGGGCGTGGGCCTGGGCGACGTTGCAGGGCAGGATCAGCGGGTCTATAAACAGGCTGTCCGTCGGCAAACCGAACTCATCGGCCGCAGCCACCAACTCCATGGCATGGGCGACACGGGCGTCAGAGGTTAAGGGGATGCCGGACTTGTCCATGGTCAAGGCGACGATGCCAGCGCCGTACTTGACCGCCATCGGGAAGACGCGCTCGATCTTCGCCCGCTCGTTCGGGCAGGAGTTGATCAGCGCCCCAGGCTTGCCGACAGCTATCAGCCCGCCCTCAATGGCGTCATAGTTGGTGGAGTCGAAGGCAATCGGAACATCGCTGACCTCCGACATAATTTCGGCCATCCACTTCATCGACTTGGCCCGGTCAGCCGCAGTCGGGCCGACGTTGAGGTCGAGATATGCCGCCCCGGCCTGGGTCTGCTTGACCGCCCAGTCCTGGATCGGCTTCGGATCGAACTTGGCGACGGCCTCACCGATGTCCTTGAACATACCGTTGATGCGTTCACCGATCATCATAAATGCCATCTGCTTTTACCTCCCTTTTTATGGTTTATTTTAAAAAACACCTTAGTACTTGTTCGACACCATCAGGACATCGATCTGCTTCTTGACCATCTTGACAGCCTCAGGATGCCTCATGAGCACCAGGTCGCCGCCTGCCTGCAGCAGAGCGGCAGCGGTCATGGCCTCCCACATGATGCCGCGGTCCTTCAGATCGCCCCAGCCCGGGCCTGCGTCCTCGTTGGCCGCATTCGGTTCCTTGGAGCGCCATGCCTCGGGGCCGGCCAGGCAGACCACCGGCAGGGCCATCAGCTTGTCACCGATGAGGGCACCCCAGCGGGCTCTCTCCATGATGGAGTAGGAGTATTCGATGCCGTAGCCGAGACCGCCGGTCAACGGGTCGTTGATCACCTTGTCGATAGGCACGCCCATCTCAGTGATCATGATGTTCAACTGCTTCAGGATGTTGATATCCACCGGGGAGCGTCCGATGATGCAGTGCCTGCCCATCATGGCAGCGGCAGCGATACCGCGGTAGTTGTCCTTTTCCGCCACGCCCAGGGCGATGTTCTCGCCGGCCGCAGCCTCGGCCACCGCCTGCAGCACATCGTTGTCCTTTTCCGGCTGGCCGGGGCCCTCGACCATCAATGGGGCGCCGGTGGCAGCCAGCACGTCTTTGACTACCTTGGCACAATCCGCCGGGCTCTTGGAGTTCTCCAACTCGGTGTCCGCGCCCTGCAACCGCAGGTAGATCACGTCCGCCCCGTACTCCTCGGCCTTCTTCGCCCAGGCAGCCGGGTCGTTCCAGACGTCTCCGTAATACGGCTCAAAGGATGAACACCAGTCGGGCTTGATATCCCATATTTCCATGGCGATCACGGGACGGTTGGGCATCTCGCCCTCATAGAACAGGAACGGCAGGGTCGAACACCCGCCCAGCTTCAACGTATAGGCCCTCGTGCCACCCTGCTCTTTGGTGGCGCCGAGTGTTACTTCCTGAACCTTGCCAGTAAACTTGTCCTTGTAAATTTCAACCGGCATAATTTACTCTCCTTTCTCAGTTAAAATCGTAGTTTGTCAAACAATTTCATCGATGCGCTGACTGCGGGACTGTCAGCAGGGAGACCCATCAAGGGTTTCCCTTGCAGGTCGTATTCCGTTACCAGCGGATCGTCGGGGATCGCCCCCAGCAGTTCGAGGCCGGTGGCCTCGATATCGCCCTTGAGCGGTTCCAGGTCAGCGATCCTGGTAACGATCAGGTAGGCAGCGCCGATCCCGATCTGGAGTCGCCTGGCCAGCTCGTAGATCCGGCCGGCAGTCCGCACACCCTTTGCCGTGGCATCGGAGATCACCAGCAGGATATCGACGTTCTCGATCGTCTCCCGGCTGATGTGCTCCATGCCCGCCTCGTTGTCAATGACCATATAGTCGTAGTTCTTGTCGAGGGACTCCAGGTGGCGCTTCAGGATCTCGCTCGGGAAGCAGTAGCAGCCCGGGCCCTGTGGTCCTCCCATTACCAGCAGATCGTAGTCCCTGGTCTCAATCAATGCCTGGTGCAGCTTCAGTTCGATGAACACATCCTTGGTCATTCCGGTCGGAACCTTGTTCTTCTTGACATCGGCCAGGATGTTGGCGATGGTGTCCTCCACCTCCAGGCCGAGGGCCTCGTTCAGGGTGGAGTTGAAATCCGCGTCCACCGCCAGGACCGAGCCCTTGCCGGTCTCCACCAGGTACCTGACCAGCATCGATGCCAGGGTTGTCTTGCCTGTTCCGCCCTTGCCCGCTACCGCAATGTGTTTCGACATATTCTGGCGCACCTCATCGGGGACATTCCTCGAAGAGGTGTGTCCCCATTCCTAAGATCTCGCCTGCCTCGATGATCCGGCAAGTAAGAATTTCCAAGGCCTCCTCGAGGCTCGAATCGAACCGCGCCCGCAAGCGGCGGCGCCGGGTCCGCGCCATGTCCACTGGACATGGCGCCGCCGGGCGCGCCCGAACATCGAGTTAGACGCTCAGGCGCAGCTTGGCGAAGGAGCCGATGCCAGCGGCATCACGCGGTCCTACCATGACTTCCCAGCCGGAGAGATCCTCGATCTTGCCCTTGATGGCCGCCACGCCGCCAGGGATGATGATAACCTTCTTGTTGACCTTCTGATTGATATCCGAATCCTTCAGCCAGGGGCCGATCATCTCGCCGATGAACTTGCCGCCGGCCCAGGCGGTCATGACGGACAGACCGTCGGTATCGAAGGCGATCAGGTAGCTCGGTATCCTGGTGGATTCCACCTCGGTTTGCACCGTGTAGTAGGTCAGCGAGAAGTTGGTGGTGATGTACACCGGGGATTTTTCGTTGGCGGCGCCGATGGCATAGACGCCCGGCTGCACTGCGATCGGCTTCTGCGGGTCGGTATAGAGGTTGTTTCTCCAGGTAAACAGCGACAGCAGGTATTCGATCTTGGTGGTCTTGAGCACCACGATGCTGGCATACTTGGAGATGAAAACCTGCGCCTCCAGCACTTCCATGGCCGGGTCGGCCTCGGTGGTGAAGGTGATCGTCGGATATCCGTATGGCCGGAACCGTTTCTTGACAGCAACATTGCGGATCTGGGTCTGGTCGGCGATCACCCGGGATATCTGGCGCGCTCCGGAATCGATGACCAGCTCCTTGTAATCGATCTTGGCCACCAGATCGGCCATGCCGTTGAGATCCGCACCCTTTACCGCCAGCGGAGCGGCGACTTTCTTGGCGATTTCCACCATCTTCTCGTAGTTGTCAGCGGTGGCCGCATACAGCAACGGCTTCCGGGCAGCGATGGCGCCGGCCGCCGCCTCCATGCAGGTGGGACGCTCGGTCATCAGGATGATGGCCTTGTCGGTCTTGCCGGCTACAGCTTCGGCTGCCGCCTTGAAGGTATCGGCACTGCCGGAGGCGTTGGCGATGGCGACGCCGTCCACCTCGTACATCTGACCGACACGCTCGATCACAATGCCGTTGATCTCATCGACCTTGGCGGCTAGGCTGGCATCGTTGTCAGCCACCTCGATAAAAATACCGGTCTGGTGATAGAAGGTCTTGTCATGACGGAAGATGACCTGCTCGTCGCCGAGATCCAGCACCTTGTCCCCCGATCCCATCTTGACCAGCTTGATCGGCGGCGCGGTGGCGGCATCCAGCGCTTCCCTGGCCTCATTGGAGACGTAGGGGCACTGGCTCAGCGTGGCCTTGCCGGCAGCCAGGGCCATGGCAAAGGCCAGGCATGTCGGTACGCCACATTCTCCACAGTTCGTCTTCGGGAGCAGCTTGAAGATTGCAAGTCCTGTTAAACCCATTGTCACTTCTCCTTTCTTGGCGCTTGTTTGTTTAAAGAACCCTTGTCGGGCACCGCCCTCTCAGAGCGGCAGCGCCCGATTCCAGGTTGCTTTTAAGGTGTGGCGACACATCCCGCGCCCAGAGGGAACCCGGGAAATGTCCCCTGTGTTACATCAAGGGATCCATCTTCAGGGCCGGATGACCCTTCTCTTCCAGGTACGGCATGATCTCGTCGGGCGTAGTGCCGATGGTCTCGTCGGCGATCATGTCGGCGAAGTTGTCGCCAAAGCCCTCCTCCTTGCCACGCTCGTTGAGCTGGTCATGCAGCGAGTCTTTCAGGTCCTTGGGGCACCAGACCAACCGTCCGATGCCGCCGTCCGCCGGGAGGAACTTCCGGCTGATCAGGTACAGTTTGCCCACGCCGGCAAAGCCAGGTGTCTGGTTGCCGCCGCCGACCATTCCGGCCAGGCTGGAGAAGGTCATGCCGACCGGGGTCATTGACTTGCACTCACGGTGGGTGACCATGATCCCGTTGCACTCCGGCAACATGGCCAGGATGCACTCGCAGCAGCCGCAGGTGGTCATCGGGCGGTCCATCATGGTGTACATGCAGACCGACTCGGTCTTGCCCTGGGTCCTGGCGGAAGCGGTCTCGTTGATGGAGGTCCACTCGCCTTTCTCGGCGTCGATAACGTATTCGCTGGTGATCGGCACCGGCTGGCAGACGCCAATCGGGTCGATCTCGTAGGTGGCCTTGGCATCCAGCCAACTGACCGCGCCGCAGAGGCCGGTGCGCTCCGCCGACACGAAGCAGATGTGGGTCGGGGCGAAGGACTGGCACAGGGTGCAGGTGTAGAACTCGGTGACGGACTCGTCACGCAGGTTCGTCAGCCTGTCGTCGCGGGCGGCGTAGGCTGCGCGGGCTTCCACCAGGCCCTTCACGACCTCCGCCTCATCGGTGATCAGGGTCACCTGCAGGCGGTCGACGATGGCGGAAAACTGTTTCTTGAAGTAGGCGTAGAACAGGGTGCCCAGGTCCTTCAGCCTGAAGCCCTTCTCATTGGCGGCCTTGCTGATGCGCATCCAGTTCTGGTCGCGCTGGCCCATGTGCCAGATGCCCTCGCCGTAGTTCATGAAGTAGTGGACGCGGCGCTCGAGCACCGGCTCGAAGTCGCTCTGGAACTTGCGCCCGTAAACCTTGAACTTGATGCCCATCGGGTAGGCGCCGCCATCCTGCATCTGGTCGAGGTCGGGGCCGATGATCTCGATCTTGCCGTCGGTGACGTCGTCAGCCTCGGCCATTTTCACCAATTCCCAAGCTGGTGAGCGCCCGCCGCCGAACTCCACGAACATGTCGGCCTTGCGGATCGACTCGCCCTCGAAGGCGGCGCCGTGGTTGATCGGGACGTCGACCTCGATGGCCGTGATCTTGATGCCACGGACCTCGATGCCGAGCTGGACGGCTTCATCGTAATCAGGCACGGAGAAGTACCAGTCCTTCCAGACCTCGTCCTCAGCCAGCGGCTGGTCGACGATGACCGGGAAGCCCATGAAGATGGCGGCGAAGGAGGCGCAGACCTTGACGATGTCCCGCTCGCCGAGCACCAGGCAGAACACCAGGATGCGGTCTCTCTGGTAGTTCCGGTGCATGAACTTGTCTCCCGGAGGAATGCCGGGGAACATCAGGGAGGCCCGGAAGGCGTAGTTGACGGCGTGGATCACCTGGGTGAAGTTGCCGAGGCAGTATACCGGCCAGGCGTCGATGTCGAACTTGTAGCCCTTCTCCATCAACTGCTCGATCACTTCGTCCACCAGGAACAGCATGAAGCCCTTCTGGACGAGCTTGTTGACGATCCTGAAGGCGTCGTCGGAGGTCCGGAAGCGGCCAAGGATCACGACCTCGCCCGGGATCGTCCAGTCCACGTGCTTGATGCCCCACTTGCGGACGTACATGTCGGGGATGAACCCCGTCCAGGGCTTGGGCAGCTTTTCGGTCTTGCCGGTGGCCATTCTCACGGCCTCGATGATCTCCGCCGCATAGATAACCGACTCGCCCCAGAGCATCGCGTTCTCCAGGCTGGCTTCCGAATGCACCTGGTCGCGCTTCTCGTTCAGCAGCGGCACCATGTCGCCCAGTTTGTTGACCTCGGAGCCGCCCAGCGCCCGGATCGCCGGTACGAAGTAGGCGGTTTCCGGGTACTGTACCTTGTAATCGGGACCATATACCTTGATTGCCTTGTTGAGCAGGATCTCGGCGTAGCTGAGGGCGACGATCGTCCCTTCATAGGCTTGCCTGAAGAGTTTCTTCGGCTCCTTGCCCGGTTCGATCGAACCCGCGTAAATGTCTTCAAATTTCTCTCTGTCTACGCGCCATGCTGTGGACATGCTTTTTCCCCCTTTCCTTTAGCTCTTATTAAAACGTCCCAGTTAACTCGGTCTCGTACTCTGCAGCGACCTTCTTATGGATGCCGAGTTTCCAGGTGCGTAATTCCAGTGCGGAGACCAGCTTGTCGACGGCCACCTTCGGATCGGTCTCCAGAATGAAGTAGCCACCGAACACGTCGTTGGCGACGCAGGTAACGGTGCTCCAGACCAGGCTGCTGCCTTCCAGCGGCGGTATCGGGCCGACGTGGGTGGGGATGCCGTTGAGGATCACCCAGGTGCCAATGGAAACGGCCTTCTCGCTCATGGCCTCGGGAGCACTGGCGACGAACGGCACCTTCGGCACGTCGACACCCATCTGCTCGGCCATGGCCATCCACAGGTTTGCCGCCCGGGTGTTGTCCACGCAGGAGCCCATGTGGAAGGCCAGCGGCAGCTTATCCGGCAACTTGGCCTTGTTGGCCTCATACAGCCGGTCGATGAACGCCTTCAGGCCGGGGCCGGCATACTGCTCCACACCCTCGTAGTTCAGCATGCCGTACTTGGCGGCAGCCTGCATCACGCAGCCGGTGCCGACCATGAACACGTTCTTGGCGGCCAGACCCTTGATCACTTCTGTATGCGCCTGGTCGTGCACCACCGCCAGGTTGTTGCAGCCGGCCAGCAGGCAGACGCCGGCAAGCTCGCCGCTCTCGATGGCGTCGGTCAGCACCTTGATCGGCTGATCCGGGTTGATGGCGGCAAACATGTCCATCATGGCCTCCAGGCTGAACCCGGCCATGACCTTGTTCTTGTAGTTCGGGATCTGTACCGCTTTACCGCTTGCCTTGCGCACCTTGAAGGTCTCGATGGCCAGCCGGATCACGCCCTTGGCGCTTTCCATCGCCCTGGTGTCGTCGAAGGCGAAGTGGTAGGAGCCGGGGATCTTGGAGATCGGCAATGTGGTTACCAGCTTGGTCCCAAAGCACTCGGCGGCGTTGCGCAGGCCGGGCATGATGCACTGCACGTCCACCACCATCACGTCTATAGCACCAGTGGAAATTACTAATTCAGCGCCCATGTAGTTGTTGGCGATGGGCACGCCGGAGCGCATCAGCACCTCGTTGCCGGTGCAGCAGATGCCGGCGATGACGATGCCGTTGGCGCCGGCCGCCTTGACCTCGTCCAGCATGTCCGCTTCCTTGCTGGCGTAGACCACCATCTGGCTGAGCAGCGGGTTGTGGCCGTGCACGATGATGTTTACCTTGTCGGCGTCCAGCACGCCCATGTTGGCCTCACTCATCACCGGCTTGGGGGTGCCGAACAGTACGTCGGACAGGTCGGTTGCCAGTTGCATACCGGTCTGGTCGGCCAGGGCCGCCTTGCAGCCGCCGAAGATCAGGTTGATCGGGTCGGCGTCCACGCCGATGTGGGTGCGGTGCATCACTTCAACAACCGACCGGTCGATGGCGGTCGGTACGATATCCATCTCTGTCCACTTGCTCTTGCGGGCCTCGATGGCGGATGACCAGAGGAAGGTGCAGGGTGATTCGTCCTGCTTCCCGAAGTCCTCCAAGGCGACCTCGGCTACTTCCTTGGCCAGTTCGTTGTCGGACTTACCCTCAACGCTCAGGCCTATACGCTTCGCTACCCGGCGCAGCTTATCCGGGTCGGTGACCTTGTAGTCGGGAGCATGTCCCTCGGCGGCGGCGTGCAGCACGTGGGCGATGTGGCGGCCATGGTCGGAGTGGGCGGAGGCGCCGCCGGCCATCATGCGGATGGCGTTACGGGAAACGATGGTGTAGTCCTTGGCGCCGCAGATGCCCATGCTGCCCGGGCCTTCCTCCGCCTTGATGCGGCAGGGGCCCTGGAAGCAGATGCGGCAGCAGATGCCGGTGTAACCGAATTGACACTGGGGTTGCTGGGCGACCCAGCGGTCGAAGGTGGTGATGATGTTCTTCTCTTTGGTTACGTCGAGCATTTCCAGAATCGCCGGGTCGATGGTGCGCTTGACGTTCTTGGCGTCCTTGATCCGGTCCTTGCGCGCTACCGACGGCTTGGAGTTCTGAAGAGAAGTATCAGAAAATCTCGGCATACTTTTAACCTCCCTTTTAGTAAAGATTTAAAACATAAAACCTGCTTCCTTCCCTGAGGCACGTTCTTCTTTTTATTAAACCGCTGCCCCGGCATCAAGGAAGCATTGAATCATTTTGTTGGGGCTCTCTGCCTCACCTGCCTCCCGTAAAATCTGGTCAAAGACCCTGCTGACTGATTGTAATAAAACCTCTTCTAACCCCCGGGGATCCTCCATCATCGCCCTTTCCCACAGTGTCTCGTCGAATTCGAGGAACCCTAGCAATTCGCCTGGCGCAAAAGACGCAGCTAGAAACTCTCTTTCTTTGGCAGAGCGGATCTTGTTGCCGACCACTTTGACCCTGGGCACGTCCATTTCAGCGGCGAGCCTCTGGATCACGTGCGCCGTGTCCACGCTCACCCGGGTGGGTTCGGTGACGATCAGCAGCATGTCAACGCCGCGGGCGGTACCCCGTGTCAACTGTTCGATGCCTGCGCCCATATCCAGGATGACGATTTCGCGATTCCCAAGGAGAAGAGAATTTATGGCAGCGTTGAGAAATGCATTTTCGGGGCAATAGCAATTGCTGCTGGCATGCTTAACCGCCCCCATGCGAAGCAGCTTTATGTTACCGACGTTGATGGCGTACCCTTCCAGGATGTCGTCAACCTCGGGGTTCAGAATATACATCAACCCGCCCCCGCCGGTCCGTTCGGTGATCAGTTCCTTCATCTCTAACATCGGCGGTTGGGCAGCCAGTTGTTCCTCGGGTACTCCAAGAGTGGTCCCGAGGCTGATATCGGGGTCCGCGTCGACTGCATATACTTCATAGCCGCGTTGTGCAAATAGTTTCGCTAGTCCAGCCGCAAGAGTGGTCTTGCCAACCCCACCCTTACCGGTGATGGCGATTTTCACAATAACACTCCCCCGCCTAAAGTGACTTGCCGAAAACCGGACACCCATTTAAAAAGTTGCTCTCTTCCTTGTTGCCCTTGTGATTTTACTCAAGCAACCCCTCCTTTAGACCGGTTCTGTTTTTACGCAAAACGAAACTGCCTCATAAGGCCGTCTTAATGAAGTTAATTCTACAACTTTTCTTTAAATCCTCTTCGGCAATAGACATTTTTTGAACCGTTTCCGCCGGATCCGGCCCAGCATTGTACAACCTATCATTTCTACATTAGACGGAATAATTCCTGCATCAGCAACAACTTTTTGTTTCTAAAATGGGGAATGATTAGGAAGGAACCTACTCGAGGTTCGAGGTTCGAAGTTCGAAGGAAAAGGCTAATCGAAGCAGAGGGACGGTCCTTTTGCTTCCTTAATCATGAGGAATTACCCATGGCATGTGACGCTCCGCAATCTAATTGCTTGTACTTGATGATCTCTTTCAAATCGCTGGTCAGGGGATAGCAGCATATCCCCAGGGTTCCGGGGCCGATGTGGGCCCCGACTACCGGGCCCACCGGGCACAGATCCGGAGACAGTTCGGGGTAAAGCTCTCTTACCCGCTGCACCAGGGCCTTCCCTTCAGCCTCAGCGCCAACGTGCACAACCCCCGTCTTCAGGTCGGGTGACTGCCGGTAGGCCCTGTCCAGCTCCGCCAGGATCCGCTGCAACCCCTTCTCCTTCGTCCTGATCTTCTCGTAAACATCGATGGTACCATTCTTGCCGGGATTGAAATACAGGATCGGCTTCACCTGCAGCAGCGTCCCCACCATAGCGGCGGCGCCGCCGATCCGGCCACCCCTTTTCAGGTATTCCAGGGAGTCCGGCATAAACAACAATGTCCGGTTTTCCTTGATGTATTCGAGGGCTTGCAGTACCCGCTCCTTTTCCCAGCCGGCGGCAACGGCCCGTGCGGCAGCATCGACCATCATGTAGACCCCGATTGCCGCAGCCCCGGAATCCACCACGGAGATGTCCACCCCCGGCATCATCCTGGCGGCAGACCGGGCAACCTGCACGGTTCCGCTGACGCCCGCCGAGAGATGAATGGAGATGATGCTGCTCACCTTGCCGGCCAGGCGGTCGTAAGTCTGCAGAAAATCGCCCATGGACGGCTGCGAGGTGGTAGGAAGGTAGGATACCTGGCGCAGTTGCTCATAAAAGTCCCGGTAGTCGGAAACGCTTGCCTCCGGCCAGCTCTGGTCACCAAAGTTGATGACCAGCGAGACTACTTCTACCTGTAGCTCGTCAATCTGTTCTGGAGTCAGATAAGTAACGCTGTCTGTCACGATCCCGATTTTTCCCATGTCGATCTCCCCGTACAATTAATTCGCAATGACAATTATAGCATGACACCCTGTCCCATGATGCATATTTGTTATGGGATCTCCTGTTTTTCTTCCCTCAATATCCCGAACACAACCCATCCCACCGCGCCCAAAGGGCACCCGGCGACCGCCGCCAGGATAAAGGAATAAGTGATGAGTGGATTCAATCCCAACTGGGTAAGGATAAAATCTGCTCCAAAGGCTGTCATAAAGCAGCCAAACCCGATCCTGATCCTCTTTTCGCAGACTGCCAAACCCAACTTTGAACCCAGGTAGCTGGCAGGAAAAACTCCGATGCTCAGCCCCAGGACCAGTTTCCAGTCGATGTGGCCAAGCCACCAGTGCACCAACGTCCCCGGTACAGCATAGAAAGCGACGCATACCAGTGAGCTGCTGGTTGCCTCATAGGGCGTGAGTTTTGCCCCTGAAAACCTGCCCCCTTGTGGGGTAGGATGAAAGGGGCAACCTTCCGAAAGGTCGATTAGTATGGTTACAAACGTTTGTACTTATGGTATAATTGGAGCATGCATGGAGGAGCAAACCACTGCGTCTACAATATTAACTACCATATCGTGTCCCGGGGGAGGTTCACGAAATGATTGAACAATCAGGAGACACCGATCAGACTACCGTTTGACCGCGCCAAACGGTCCAAATTCTTTGAAAGGACGGGGAGAAGAATGTATCTCCAAGACGTGAACAACATTGATTCAAAGGCTGTGAACGCCCCGGGAGCCACTAATGCGTTCAAGCAAGTCCTGGTGGGGCCGCAGCAAGGTTGGGATGGCTGGGTAATGCGCCTGTTTACTCTGGGCAAGGGTGGCTGCACTCCCCAACACTCACATCCATGGCCACACATCAACTATATCGTCAAGGGGACTGGAACCCTGTATATGGAAGGCGAAGAACGGGAGATCGAATCTGATTACGCGGCATATATCCCCGGCGGAACAGTACATCAGTTTAAAAATACAGGAGAATCCGAACTCTCTTTTATCTGCATAGTGCCTGAAGAGGGAGATGTATAGGCCTATCAATGCTATTTCAGTAACCTGTAGATTGCCTCTGCGATCATCCCGAAGGGAAAACCGCCGTGGAATTTCGGCTCACCATTGATAACCGTGAGCGGAAGGCGTATATTATTGATCATCTTTTCAATCTGAGGGTATTCCAGCATCTCGTCGCTTCGGGTATCCACATAACGGAATTTGATCGCCTCGCCAAAGTTTTTTACAAGCGAGTCCTTCAAAAGTTCGGCCTCTTCCTGCATGGTCTTAGTTTGTCCATAGCAGGCGTCCCTGGTAGCGATTCCCTGGCCACTCATCGGAGCGTCGGTTCCAAACACCACCACATCGACATCTTTCATGACTGTCAACCCCTTTACCGCTTTAGATAGCCCTTTCTTCATCCCGGGATGACAACAATCCTAAATATCTCGGCTAAATTATACAGCGCTTTCAGTCACTAATTCAATCTCCACGTTTTTGGGCAATGCTAATTTAGCCACATGTTTGGAAGAGGCATATGTCGCTGATGAGCGTATCAAGCAAGCGGTGGAAGAGTTTGCGCCCTTGCTCCGAAAGTGGTCCTGACTGCCCATGGGCAGTCAGGCGACCTCATAGCAACAATACTGACCCGCATCGGCTTGCGCTACTTAACAATATATATAAAATAAAAAATTATAAGGAGGGGTCAAGATGGGCGAAGAAAAAAGCGATTGGGAGAAATGCGTCGAGTTTCACGGCCATATATGCCCCGGCGTGGCAATGGGCTATCGGGCGGCCAAAATCGGCCTGCAGGAACTCGCCGCAAGACGGGCGTTAGACGAAGAATTGGTAGCCATTGTAGAGAACGATGCCTGTGGCGTGGATGCAGTGATGGTCATCACAGGGTGCACCCTGGGCAAGGGCAACCTGCTGCTCCGGAATTTCGGCAAGAACGCCTACACTTTCATGAGCCGCAAGAGCGGGGTTGGGGTGCGCATCTATGTAAAAGCAGGCGCCCGGAATGTCCAACCGGTCTCTTTGCGGCCTGCACCCCAGCAGAGCATAGTACAGCAGATCCTGGATATCCCGCAAGAGGAGTTTTGCACGATTCAGAATATCGAAGAGAGCATCCCGAAGCCTGCCCGCATCTTCAACTCCATCACCTGTGCCTTCTGCGGCGAAGCAGTCTCTGAAGCCGGGGCCCGGCTGAAAGACGGCAAACTGGCCTGCATCCCCTGCGCCGGTCAATAAACCAGGGGATAATTGCTGCAAAATAGCTTTCTTGACCCACGATGACTACCCCGAAACTGCTGCGGCAGCGTTTCCGCATCGACGTCCGGGCGCGGCAGGAGGTGGTGCGGATCGACCGCGCCAGGCAGCAGGTGCAGGTGACGGACCTGGAATCGGGGCGCACCTACCTGGAGGGCTACGACTACCTGGTGCTGGCACCCGGACCTGCTCCACTTCATCCGCCCATCCCGGGCGCCGCGCTGCCGGGAGTCTTCACCCTGCGGACAATCCCGGATACCGACGCCATCATCAACTGGATCGAGGAGCGACAGACGCGGGAAGCTGTGGTGATTGGCGCTGGCTGGTAACAACGGGAATGCGGTTTCAAACATTTATGGGGGAGGTCGATCACAATGGTGGAAGCCGATCGCGGTGAAGAGGTCAAGGATTTCGGGTTCGAGGAGGACGGAAGCGACAAGGATTGGCAGAAGGAACTGGTGCAACGCTTCGGGGATCGGGTCGCCCTGGGCAAGATCGAACGGCTGCTTTACTCGCACGACGTGGCCACCCTGCCAGGCATGGTGAAGATGCTCTACAGGGGAATGCCCGATGCCGTAGCGCAGCCGGTGAATACGGATGACCTGGTCTTCCTGACGAACCTGTCCCACCGCTACGGGGTGCCCCTGGTGCCCCGGGGCAGCGGCACCGGTGGCTTCGGGGGCTGTGTGCCGTCGCGGGGCGGGATCGTGGTGGAGTTCAACCGGATGAACAGGATCCTCGAAGTTAACCGGGCCGGGATGACCGTCACTGTAGAGCCCGGTGTGATCATCAAGGATTTGGACGACTACCTGCGCCGGGAGCATGGTCTGGCCCTGCCGATCATGCCCACCAGCGCACCCGGCGCCTCCCTGGGCGGGTGGGTGGCTGCCGGCGGCGCCGGGATCGGCAGCAACACCGGAGGCTATGTGAGCGAGAACGTGGTGGCCGTAGAGGCCGTCGCACCTACCGGCGCCCCCCTGGTCGAGGTCGGCCACGTGGTTGGACTGGAGGGCACCACCGGCTTCATCGCCAGTGTCACCTTCCGGGTGGTGCCCGCTGAGGAGGTCAGGCCATTCCTGATCGGCTTCAAGACCATGAAGGAACTGATCACCGCCCTGGCTGCCCTGGATGAGGCCAGGGTGGCCGTATGGCACGTCAGCTTCGGCAGCGGCCGCTTTCTACGTCTCAACGAGGAGGCTGCCGGCCTGACAACAACCGCCTGGCAGGGGCCGGCCCTGCTACTGGCGCCCCTGCAGTCTGAGGCGACTGCGGTGGAGCAGTTCATCTCCGCCAGGCTGGCGGCTCTTGGCGGCGAGGTGCTGCCCACCCCCCAGGCCCAGCACGCCTGGGAGGAGCGCTACTACCCGATGCGCCTGAAGCGCCTGGGGCCATCCCTGATCCCCAGCGAGAGCGTCATTCCCCTGTCCGGCCTGGAGGCTGCCCTGGAGGAATTGACCGCCACTTTTGGGGAACTGGCTATGGAGGGCGCCCTGATCAAGGGTCAGCACGTGGCCATTCAGAGTTTCGCCCTGGGGGACGAGCGCCTGCCCCTGCACTTTGCCCTGGACTTCACCAAGTCCCTGCAGGTGATGGACATTGCCTTCAAACACGGCGGCTTCCCCTACTCCCTGGGGATGTTCTTCACCGCCCTGGCGCCGTCCAAGTTCGGGGAGGGGCTCTACCAGGAACTCAAAAACGTCAAACATGCCTTAGACCCCAGTGACCTGTTCAATCCGGACAAGTCCCTGGCTTCTAAAAACAGGACCCTGGCCGTCGCCATGAGCGCTGCCCGACTCGGGCGCCCTCTAGCCGAGGCGACAGCGGCAGTGTTGCCGAAGATCCGCCAGGGCGAACGCCCACTGCCCCCAGGCCTGGCCGATGACGCCTTCGCCTGCGTCCAGTGCGGTTACTGCCGCCCGGTCTGCAGCCTCTACGCCGGCCGGGGCTGGGAGAGCGCCACGCCCAGGGGCAAGTTCTACTTCCTGCGTGAGTATGCTCACGGCAATATCGACTTCGACCAGGCCGAGGTGGATACCTTCCTGATGTGCACCACCTGCAAGCGCTGCAACCCGGAGTGCCAGGTAAGCATCCCCATCCAGGAGGACTTCGACCAGATGCGCGGCTTCCTGGTGATGGAGAAGGAGTTCGCCACCTATCCCGCCTTCTACATGATGAAGGCAGCCACTCGGGCGGAACACAACATCTGGGCGGAGCTGCGGGAGCACCGGGCCGACTGGGTACCGGAGGATATCACCTACAAGGATGCGGGGCCGCTGGCCTACTGGGCGGGCTGTACCGCCTCGTACGTCATCCCGGACATCGCACAGAACGCCTTCCGGATCTTCAAGGAGGGCGGCCTGGAGTTCGCCTACATGGGCACCGACGAGAACTGCTGCGGCGCCCCGATGTTCATGTCCGGCCGGTGGGACGCCTTCGAGGAGATCGTCCGCTACAATATCGACCAGTTCCAGAAACGCGGCATCAAGACGCTGATGGTCTCCTGCCCCGGCTGCTGGGTGTTCCTCAACCACTATCACCGGGACTGGGCGAAGAAGCTCGGACTGGAGTACGATGTGGAGGTGCGGCACGTCTCCGAGGTGATCGCCGATCTGATCGGCGGGAATCGGCTGCAGTTCAAGCGACTGCCTGACCGGAGGGCGACCTGGCACGACCCCTGCCACATCGGTCGGCACGGCGGCATCTACGAGCAGCCGCGCCAGGTGCTGCAGTCCCTGCCCGGATTGGAACTGGTGGAGATGACCCACAACCGGGAGCACGGCCTGTGCTGCGGCAGCGTGCTGACCCGGATCAAGGAGCCGGTCCCGACCTCCGACCGGATCGCCACCCTACGCCTGGACGAGGCTGCCGCGGCAGGCGCGGATCTCATCTACACCACCTGCCCCTGCTGTGAGTTCCAGTTCCGGGTGGCTGGTGATAGCATTGGCCATCCGATGCGTACAATCGACTTCACCAACGCCGTGGTGGAGGCTCTGGGCTACGAGGGCCGGGACACCACCCAGGCCTCGCTGGACATTTGGGTGGTCTTCGACAAGGTGATCAAGCAGATGTCGGTGGAAGGGATCGCTCAGATGATGCGCGACCTGATGCCGGAGATGCTGGCCAACATGCCGGAGTTCATGAACAAGTCCATGGGCGTCATGAAGTCGCTGCCCGAGGGTATGCGGGAGACCATGCTAGGCGCCATGCGGCCGCTGATCCCCAAGATGATGCCCGCCATGATGCCCGGCATCATGCCCAAGGTGCTGCCGGATATATTGCGCTACATGGAGGAGCAGATACCGGGGATACCGCCGGCGATGCGTCAACTGATGCCGCAGTTGCTGCCGGTGGTGATGGACGACATGATGCCGAAGATGCTGCCCCACGTGCTGCCTCTGGTGGTGGACGACATCATCAAGGGAATGGCGGACAGCTTAAAAGGTGCTAATAAAGTACAATAGAAAGACTCATGGGATGATCTCACCAATCTGATCCGTGAAAGGATTTTAACATTCCGCGGGCTACTTTAGCGGTGAGTGAAGCGAATATCAGTAGTACCCGAATGGTTGCGCTGGGTGCCCGCAAGTGGGCACCCAGCGCCCTCTACGTCTTTGTGCCCTCGTCTGTTGTGCTCCGTGGATCCATAGTGTTCCGGACGCTCCGCCAGGTGCCCTTGCAACACCCGGGACCGCCGCATCCGCCCTGCCTCTCGCTGCCGGCCCTGCAGACAGGCCCCTGGCCGCAGTTCGGGCAGTTCATGTCCCTCCCCCGCTGACCGTTGCAGAAGGGGACTTCAAACTCGTGCCCGCAGGCAGTGCATGCAAATCTTCTCGCCGATGGCATCTCGAACTCGCCTCCTTCGATCCGCAGCGCCTTGCCTTTCACGAGGGCCTCGGCGATCTTGGCGTGGGCTGCATACAGGTGGCGCTGGAAGGTGGTCCGGGCAATACCCATCCGCTCGGCACACTGCTCCTGGTCCAGCCCCTCCAGGTCCTTCAACCTGATCGCCTCCAACTCCTCAACCGACAAGATTACCTCATCAAGATCCCGCAGCGGGACACCGGCCGGCTTGTAATAGGTCGCCTCCGGCAGGGACTCCACCCAGCACCTTTTTCTTCTCCTCGGAATGACAACCACCTCGATCATATATGGCTTTTACACATTTTCACTCCAATATTTGTTGGTTTCCCAAAGTAAACAGAAGAGGTCACCACTGCATCCACCCCGGTGCTGGCGTAATCTTCAATATTATCCTCGCTGATGCCGCCGGCTGCCAGCACCACTATTCCGGGGTTGATACTCCTGAGAATTCTGATGCTCTCCCTGATCTCCCCCGGATTACCCTTATCAAACTGAACACCGTCAACACCCGCCCTGCAGAGCCTGATGGCATCATCGGCGGACTCCACTTCAACGATCAGCCTTTTCTCACAAGCCTTGCGTTTAAGGTCGGGTATCATCCCGATAAAACCATCCAGGCCGGAACAGAACTCAAGGTGATGCGGAAACACCAATACAGTCTCGGACAATCCCAGCCTGTGCGGGTAGCCTCCTCCGGCCACTACCGCCTTAATGGCCAGACTTTTGGTGCCGGGAAACATCTTTCTGGTAGCGACAATAGTCATGTTAGGGTTGATGCCGGTCGCTTTATCAACCAGGCGTCTTGTCCTGGTGGCGATTCCAGAGCAGTATTCAAGGAGGTTCTGGGTTACCTTCCATGCCATGTGAAGATTAGCCGCTTCACCCTCGACCTCCAGAAAGCACTCATCAGGGCATACTGGAGTACCGGAGGGATAATTCTTAATGGCATGTATACCCAACTTTTCAAAGATCCTCAGCGCTTCTTCGGTCCCACAGATAACTGCATTTTCCCGGCAGTAATATTGCGCCTTCCCGGGTTGGCCGCCGATTTCCAGGACCAGAGTTGTTAAGTCGATATAGGGCACGTCTTCCTTAATAAACCTTTCAATGTCATCTTCTGCAACGTACAGCACGATTTGGCGCCTCCCTGTCCACACACGGATCCTGCCCGGTCAACGACCATGGTGTTCGTGGCCGCCGCAACCGCAGATATCTATGTTGCTGGTGACCAGGCTGTCACTGGCGTAGTCCACGGCCACCCTGGCCGTATCTCCGGAAGCGCCGGTGACGATCTTGAAGCCCAGCGCCTGGAGGGCGGCCATCATGGAGTATCCGATCCCCCCGGTAATGACCACTTCGACCCTCTCATCCCTCAAGAGACCTGCCAGACCCTCGTGATTGTGGCAGAGGTCCTGGCTGTTGATGATCTTGCTGTCAGTTATCTTGCCACCTTCTACTGTGTAGATGACGAATTCCCTGCTCTGGCCGAAGTGTTCATTTACCCGGCCTCCGTTATACGGCATGGCGATCTTCATTTTTAATCCTCCTGTTGTGATTATGGCATATGCCCTTTATGAAACAATAATATCACATCTACAAAGGTAGTCAAGGGTGCTGCCTTTTGAAAAAATAAAAACACCGCAAACTGAACGCTTGCAGTGTTGTCCAACAGCGTCAACTGTGCCTCAATAAAGTGACGAGGCAGAGACCACCTGTTCACCGAGGCCCAGATAAAAGAGCACTTCAGTATGTGAAGGGGCAAGGGAGATAATGCGCAATTCAACATCACCCGATATCTTGTGACGCAAACTGATCAGGATTGGTTCCAATACGGGGTTGCGGGTAATAACGTTTACTGAACAACCTTGGGCTGGAGTTGTTCGAAGCGGGCAACAACCTCTGACAGCGGACCCTCGTCCAGCATCTCGACCTGCCCCTTGTCCCCGAAGTTGGTGATCGCCTGCCTGATCGGGAGTGTGGCCAGAAGTGGCACGCCCAGGGCGGCACTCACCTGCTCACCCTGCGGTTTTCCAAACGGGTACGATATCTCGCCACATCCCGTGCACTCGTGATAGGCCATGTTTTCGACCAGCCCGATAATGGGCACGTTAAGTTGCTGGGTCATGCGGGCCGCTTTCTTGACGATCATCACCGCCAGGTCCTGAGGCGACATGACGATGACCACGCCTTTCAGGGGCAGGCTCTGCAGCACGGTCAGCGGCACATCCCCGGTTCCCGGCGGGAGATCCACGAACAGGTAATCGAGCTCGCCCCAGTCCACCTCTTCCCAGAACTGCCTGATGGCGCTGGCCAGGAGCGGTCCGCGCCAGATCACTGCATCCTCTTCCTGTTCCACCAGCAGATTGAGGGACATCACCTTGATTCCCAGAGTCGTCTCAATGGGGATTATCCCGCGCGGCCCCGTCTGCAGCCGGCCGCTCTTCAGTCCGAACAGCCGCGGGATGCTGGGGCCGGTTATGTCGGCATCGAGAATGCCTGTTCGATAGCCTTTTTTGGCGGTGGCACTGGCCAGGAGCGCAGTGACCGTGGACTTGCCCACCCCTCCCTTGCCGCTCATCACCGTTATGACCGATCTGATCCCTTTGCGAGGGGCAAAACTGAAATCATGCCGGTCACAGGTTTCCTCGCAGCCTTCGCTCTTCTCCCTACAGGTCTCACATGCAGAGTTCTTGGACAACTACATCGATCTCCTTTAATTTTAGTGACCTTTCCGAACTAGACATGTCCTTCTATTTATGGGCGTATGCCCTATTCAAAATACCACATTAAAAAACGAAAAACAAGATCCTTCCACCCTGGCAATGCCCTGCAGCCTGACGATCTCTTCCGGTTCCAGGACGACAAACACCTTTTTCATACCACAAACTCCTCCCCGGCAGGCAGTTGCCCTCCGAAGTAATCGTCGAGCAGCTTCTGAATTGCCTGCCGCTCCTGTTCACGGGAGACTTCTTTTAAAGGCGGGCACTGCTCCACCTCATACCGTTCCTGGATCAATCCGGTAGCAAACGCCAGGCAGGTCATCTCCCCGCACTCCTTGCAGTTGGTGCGCGGCAGGTGCTTGTATATGGTATAAGGGCTGAGTTGCGGCTTGGGCCTGGTCGAAGGAACGATCTCGTCCCGCTCCCGGGCGACTTTGTTCAGGATCTTGAGCACTTTATCCAAGATCTCTTTTACTTTATCGATGTTCTCGGTCTTGCCCAAAATGATCTGCTCCGCCTCCACCATCACCGGTCGCTTTTCGTAAGAAAAGGTAAAGGTTTTTCCTTCTTCGTGATAGCTGCCCCTCAGCACGGCGTTCAAATACGGCAGCAGTGATTCGACATTGCGCGGCAGGAGGGCAATCG
>JBEKFU010000013.1:0-27284 GCA_050013155.1 Thermacetogeniaceae bacterium
GAGCCGGCGTTCAGGCCGGGCGTTAGCCCGGATACGGGCGCCCACCGCTTCGGATGTACTCCGCATTCTTCAGGCCGGGCTGTAAGCCCGGATGCGGAGGAAGCGGGGGCATTAGAGCGAGTAGTCATCTGTGGAAGTCCGTTTCTTATAAACGAACCGCCCCTAATCCAGGTGCTCCACCGCCGCCCCTGGTGGTACCGCTGGTGGTACTGCTGGTGGTAGCTGATCCGGATGTCTTAGCCGTTGTTGCGGAGCCGGTGACCACGATATCTCCCACGTTCAGGCCGGACGTGATCTGCACGTTGACGTCGTCGGAGAGACCGGTCTGGACTCTCTTGATCTGCGGCTTCCCGTTGACCAGCACCACCACCATGCCCCGGTTCTGGGATGAGTTGGCGCCGCCCTGCGAAGCTGAAACGCCTCCGCCTCCCTGCGAAGCTGAAACGCCTCCGCCTCCCTGCGATCCAGCCTGAGAGGCGCTAGATCCTCCCTGATGCGACTGCCGGTTGGAACCGCTGCCCCTGGACAGGGACGCCAGGTAGGTGCTGGCGTAGGTCAGGGCGGACTGCGGGACCAAGATGACGTTATTGGCGGAGGCGGTAATGATGTTGATGGTGGCTGGCATGCCGCTCTTCAGCTTGCTGTAGTCGTCGATGGACATGTGAGCCTCGTACATCTGCACGTTGCTGACCGTGGTGGCGTTGGGAGACAGGGCGATGATCTTGCCCGTGAAGGTCTCGTTGGGATAGGTATCCACGGTGAAGGTGACCGGCTGGCCGACGCTGACCTTGCTGATGTCCGCCTCATTGACATCGGCATCGATCAGCAGTTGGGTGGATGTTATGATGATCTCGAACTGCGTGGCGGTGGACGTCCCCGAAGCCACGGCGCCGCCCCCGGTCCACATTCCCGGGTTGCCGCTGATCGTGGCAATGTATCCGTCGAAGGGGGCGATGATGCTGGCATTGGTTAAATTGTTCTGGGCCTGCTCCGCTTGTGACTGGGCGCTCTTGACCTGGGCGGCGGCAGCGACCACATCCGCATGGGTCTGGTCCTCGGCCAGGGTGTACTCAGCGGACTTGTACGAGGTCAAGGCCTGCAGATAAGCGTTGTTGTCGCTATCCACAGTGGACTGGGAGACCCCACCCGCCCCCAGCAGTTGCTGGTCACGGTCCACCGTGGACTTGGCATTGTCGAGGGCGCTCTTCGCCTGGTCAGCCTGGGCCTGGGCCTGGTCTATCTCCTGGGAATCGGTGGAGGCCAGCTTGTTGTAGTCGGCCTGGGCGCTCTCCAGAGTAGCCTCGGCCTGGTCCAGAGAGGCCTGCAGGTCGCTGGTCTGCTCCGTGGCCAGCACCTGACCGGCCTTGATCAGGTCCCCGAGCTGTACGTCGCAGGTCTGGACGTAGCCCTGGCTCTTGAAGGTGAGGGCGACGCTCTGCAAAGCTATGAGGTTGCCGGAGGCGCTGATGAGCACCTGGATGTTCCCGGAGGCCGCCTTGGTGGTGACATAACCGCCCCCCTGTTTCTTGGTTCCCAGGTAGCGCCAGCCAAGAAAACCGGCTGCCAGCACCACCAGGACCGTGACAATCAGGGTGATGCGGCTCTTGACAAGCAGACCCGGGAAGCCTTTTACGAACGACCATGCCCTTGCGAAACCGGTTTGAAAAGTCTGTGGCATCATTAATCCTCTCCTGATCAATTGTGGATTGTCTTGCCGCCAATGGCAGGATCCTTTCAATCCTACCGGTACCAATTTTACTGCGCTTCCTACCCAAATTACCTTAAAATTGCATAAGTTTTGCTTGTAGTTTCCATAATTGCCGGTTCTCCAAGCCTGGCGCCCCCGATCTAAAAGCTGCATAAACCAGAGAGCAAGGGGACGGCCCTTTTGCTTCCCAAGCCATGAATGTATTTTCAAAATAACTAACATAATATTAACAGCATACAAGGAGGGTTGTCACATGGAAGTTTTCGTCGATCCCGATATCTGCATCAGTTGCGGCACATGCATCGATATCTGTCCCGGCGTCTACGACTGGGACGACAGCGGCAAGGCTCATAACCAGCTTGAAGAGGTCCCGTCCAACCTGGAGGACTGCGCCCGGGAGGGGCTGGAGAGTTGTCCCGTGGATGCCATCAAGGAAGTGTAAGCTTTTCCTGCCTGCATAGTATCGGCAAACCTGGATAATACTAAGAAAAAAGAGGAGGGTTACCTTGATGCAAGGACAGGTTGACAAGAAGAATCAACATCTGTCGGGGGTAAAGTGCGTGGTCAATTCCTGTTATTATTACGAAAGCGGGGATCGCTGCCACGCCGACCAGATTGAGATCCAGTCCCCCGATGCCAGGAATACGCAGGATACCGACTGCGCCACCTTCATTCCCAAATAAGAAAGGCTCACCTTGAGCCGCTTCCTTAGTGGTGAACGCAGCGAACGTCAGTGCCATCGCGCCCGGCGGCGCCATGTCCGCGCCCGCAGGCGGGCGCCAGCATGGCGCGGATCCGGCGCCGCCACTGGGCATCTGATGGAATCTCATGCATTAAACCAAGCCCGGGCCTCCCGGGTTTTTTTGACCCGGGCGCCCGGCCAATGTCAAGCTGCCCTCAATCGCCCACCAGGTTCTGAAACTCGGGGCTGTTCCTGACATTGTTGAAGTCCTCCTCCTGCCGGGCGTACTTCTTCACCTCCGGGTTCAGGTCAATCGCCTGCCCGAGGTATTTGACGGTGTCGGTCACGTCCCCCCTGCGCCCGTAAATGGCCGCCTTGCCGTAATAGCTCCACACCGACTTCGGGTCTACGGCGATGGTCCTGTCGTACCAGTACAGGGCCGTATCGTAATTGGCATACAACTCGTAGGCCAGGGCCTTGTTGAACAGGGCGAGGGTGTAATCCGGCTTCAGCGCCAGGGCCCTGTCGATATCCTGCATGCCCTCGTCGAAGTCCCTGTTTTTCATGGCCCCGCCGTCAAAGTAGCCATAGTAGCAGAGAGCGATCCCCTTGACGGTGTATGCCGGGTAATCGGTGGGATCCTCCTTGATCACCTGATCTTCCAGGTTGATGGCCTTCTGGTATTGCTCCTCGTTATAGTACTGGTATCCCTGCTGGTAGAGCCGGTCGAGCCGCGCCCGGAGGGCACCCGGTTCTGCCTGGGCGGTCTGATCGCTATTGGCGGAGACAGCCGGCGCTGGCTGAACTCCCGCAGCCGGTGCCGGCTGCACTGCTGCGGAAACGCTTTTTCCACTATTTCTTGCCCGCATCAGAGCATTCCTTAGCGGTGTTGCGAAGATGCCCAACGCAACCAGGATGACCACTACTGCCGCCACCGCCACCGGAACTGCCACTCTCGAAACCTTAGCCACGGCGCACCCCTCCCTGTTCGAGCCGGCCTTCCGTCATCCGGCATCAATCCTGGGCAGGCTCGATCGACAATACCCTGCCGGCAGCATCCCACCCGGCCTGGTAGCCGAACAAGCCGGCGATAAACCGGGCCGGCAGGTAGATATATCCGTCCCTGTTCAGCGGCGCCACGTCCATGGCCTTGACAACCTTGTCCGTTCCACCGGAATCTATCTGGTAGATATTGTTATCCCCGATCTTCAGGTGGTACACATCGCCGTCCTGGTCGGGCGGAAGCACCACCGCCCGGGATGCCTCTTCCCAATACATGTCGGCGGCGGACAGACCGAGGGCCGATACCAGGTAGCGCACCGGGACATAGACCCGGCCGTCTTGAAGGAATGGGGATACGCCCGTCTCCATCTGGTAAACCTGTCCATTGACACTGTATGTGTTGCTGCCAACCGTGAAGCTGGCATGGTTAAACCGGGACGGCGCCTGTCCCGGCGCTGAGTTGACCCCGATCGCCACGGAATAGGTCTTGGCCGGTGGGGCGCTCTTCTCCCAGGAGCGGGAATACAACAGGTTGAGTTGGGTAGTACCGGCGCCCGCCGCCCGGAAAACCCAGTGCTCGTCGCCGCCGGAGCCTACTGCCCGGGATGGGTTGATGTAGAAATGCGACGTCTCCACCAGGACGTTCTGGTCAGGAGTTTCGGCATAGCTCCAGGAATAACCGGTGGTTGGATTGCCGGGCAGGGACAACTCCACGACCACCCCCTGGTCAAGCGCAACCGTCTGGTTGTTATTGTCCTCGTTCAACTGTACCGCATCGGCCCGCGCCGGCAACAATCCCCCGGACACCAGAAGCAGGACCGCCAGCGCAGCCGGAAGCAACATCCAACTCTTCATAACCAGCCACCCCTCTCTTTGTGCTAAAACAAGTTGTCCACAGATGACTAACCCGCTCTAATGCCCCCGCTTTTTAACCGGTGGGATAAGAGCGGGTAATCACTGTATTAACTGGCTCTAAGGCTTCAGTGGGGATTAATACCCCCCACTGAAGCCAAGACCCAGTTGAACAAATCCTACTTGTTATTATGATGTTTTTATGCATCCCCTGCAACGACCTGGAACAGGAAGTTTAAGGCAGTGGTTGGGCTTCAACGAGTTCTAAGCTTCAGTGGGGGATTGCCTTCCCCCCCACTGAAGCTTAGAACTCGTTAATACAGTGACGTAGCCGCTCTTATCCCACCGCTTCAGAGAAGCGGGGGTATTAGAGCGGGTAGTCATCTGTGATAAAACAGGCCCAACCACTGTTGCTTTTTGCCCGATGGCTAACCGCCCCTGGACCTGTGTGCAGGCGTGCTTTCCACCTGCGCCTTCGGCTTAGCGTAAGCCTAGTTTGTCTTTAGAGGCGAGATCCCGCACTGCCGCAATCAGCCGCTCCACGTGCGAATAGTTGTTGAAATATCCAAAGCTGGCCCGCAGCGCCCCTTCGGGAAAAGTCCCCAGCGTCCGGTGGGCTAAGGGTGAACAGTGCAGGCCGGCCCTGATCCCGATGCCGTACACCTGGTCCATGGCTTTGGCCGTCTCACCGACATGGCACGCATCCAACAGGAATGAGACCACACCGGTCTGGGGCTCCTGACAGCACAGCAAGCGCACCCCGTCGATCTCCCCGAGTCCTGCCACCAGCGCCCGGGCAAGCCCGGTTTCATGCCGGGCGATCCTGCTCAGACCCTCGGCCTGAATGAAGCGAATGCCTGCCAGTAGCCCGGCAATGCCCGGGAAGTTCGGAGTTCCGGACTCCAGGCGCCAGGGTAGTTCCTCGGGCTGGTCCTCGCCCTCGGACTTGAAGCCGGTACCACCCTCTCTGAGAGGAAGCACCGGGAGGTCCCTGCCCAGCAGCAGGGCGCCGGTTCCCATCGGCCCCAGCAGGCCCTTGTGGCCGGGGATGGCCAGCACGTCAATACCCATCTCTCTCATGTCTATCGGCAGCTTCCCGGCAGTTTGGGCAGCATCGACGATCACCAGCCCGCCCCGCCGGTGTACCTGCTCCGCCAGGTCCCTGACCGGGAGCACCGCCCCGGTTACATTGGAGGCGTGAGCGAAGACGGCTGCATCCACCCCCTGGCTGCACAGGTATTCGAAGTGCTGGCAATCGATCCCGAACTCCCCGGCGCTCCGGGCGATAGCCAGGTTGACCCCGGACCGCTGCAGCCTGCGCAGCGGCCTGAGCACCGAATTGTGTTCATAGGGGCCGACGATCACCTGGCCGCCCGGTTTCAGGATCCCCTTGAGCGTCATATTCAGGGAATCCGTACAGTTCAGGGTGAAGATCACGTGTTCGGGAGAAGGAGCGTTGAACATCCGGCAGAGTTCGATCCTGGCTGATTCCACGATCTGTTCCGCCTGCTTCGACATCCGGTGCGACGCCCGCCCCGGATTGGCGCCTATTTTCATTGCATCCACCACTGCCGCATACACGGCCTCGGGCTTCGGCCAGGTAGTGCAGGCGTTGTCAATATAAACAAAACTGTTGCGCAAGGGCAACCGCCCCCCTTGATCTGCTCCATCAAATTCGAGACATGCATAAAAGCTCGGCGCTGCTATATGTTATTCAAGGGGGATGATGTATGCAACCACCAGTTATGTATAATATCACCATCGACCTGGCTCGAAGAGTGCTCACCCTGTACCGGGACTCCGGCATCTTCAAGAGCTACCCGGTAGCGGTCGGTGCCCCGGACAGCCCTACCCCGCCCGGCAACTGGGCGATCGCGGAAAAAATCGACCACCCGGGCGGAGCCTTCGGTTCCAGATGGATGGGACTGAGCATTCCGGGGGGTTCGTACGGCATACACGGCACCAACATGCCCAATTCCATCGGCGCCTACGCCAGCCACGGCTGCGTGCGCATGTTCAACGAAGACGTGATCGATCTCTACAACCTGGTGTCCATCGGCACACCGGTCCGGATCTTCTGAGGCGCCCTCGCCCATAAAAAAGGCAGCGATCACCTGCAACGATGCAGGGATCGTGGCCGCCTCCACTGCCATCATTTTTCCGGCCGCCACCCTGCTCTACCTGGTGATGAGATGTGGGCGCGCCCGGCGGCGCCATGTCCGGTGGACATGGCGCGGACCCGGCGCCGCCGCCCTGGCGGGCGCGGATGCGGGAAGTGGGATATAGAAAAGCTTGCGTAGGCTGATTCCTAAAAAACATTCCGCCAGGTCAGCCGCTCCCGTTCGGGGATATGCCTGATCATGTCCATGGCTTCCCCGGCCTCGACCCTGGCGTTGACCTCGTCCCGGCTCTCGATGAACTCCTGGAGCCGGACCAGGCTCAGTTCCAGGTTGTCCAGTTCCATGTGATCCGTAATCAGCGCCCAGTTGCTGTGCACCCTGTTCCAGCGCTTTTCAAGAGCTACAAAGCTGTCCGCGCTCTCTCTCCAGTCCCGATGGTCAACTGCCTGCTGCACCCGCTCCAACTGGGAGGCCAAATCGTATGCAGACCGGTCCAGGTACCGCTGAGAGAGGATACCGCCGGTGGTGACAATGGCCGCGATCGCCAGAACGAGCAGCCACCCGCTCCACTTGCGCATCAGGAATCGCCCTCCCCCCTGAGGTGCCAATCGATCTGCCCCCGGGTGGTCAGTTGGGCAAAGAAGACATCCCGGATGTCGGGAATCTGCTGCAACCTGGCCTGGGCGATCAGGGTATCCACTCCGATGCCGGCCAGCTTTAAATTTTTCAGGTTCACGTTGCCGTCCACGATCAGGGTCACCGGGAACAACGGCTGAGTAACAGTGCGGCCGAGGTCCCTGGCGGTGGGAGGCTGGGCGTCGGCCTTGGGAATGACACTGAGGGCGCCGTTATTCTCCAGTACCGCAAAGGCGATGTCGGATACGTTAGGGTACTCCTTGCTGCGGAGTTGTTCCAACAGATCGTTCAGGTTCACCCGCAGCCGCTGCATGGCCTCAGGGAGCAGCCGGCCGTTGTTGATCAGCATGGTCGGCGTGCCGCAGACCAGGGCGCGCACCCGCTCGCTTTTCAGAACCAGCAGGGAGATAAAAACCTCGGCAGCCATTAGCATCAGGATGCCGATGACCCCGTTGGTGATAGGAATGCCGAGGTTGTTCATGGGAAGAACGGCCAACTCGGCGATGACGATGGTGATCACCAGCTCGAAGGGTTGCAACTGGCCGATCTGGCGCTTGCCCATCAACCGCATCACGATTACCAGAAGAATATAGAGCACCAGTGCCCTGACTGCCACCAGCAGTATGGCCGAACACTCCCCTCACAATAAATTGACAACAAATTGCGGAGCAATAGCAATTTCCTTCAAATTTCGCTTCATATTTTGTCCATTGCTGAAATATCAATTCCCCGGCTACTGCCGGCAAAACAAAAAAACCGGGTGCACCAGGCCCGGTTCAGACATGACTAATTCCCTCGCAGCTTACCTGCTCTTTTCAGTCCTATTGTCAGCCTACTTCCCAATCTTCTCATCCACTTCCCGGGCGCCCTGCTGGTAGAATTGCTCCTCGTTCGGCGCCAGTTCCTTGACCACGGGCTCTGCCCACCAACCACTAACCACCCATTTTGACCTTGTTACGCACCAGCACCGATTCCCCGGGCTCAACACCCAGGTGGGAGGCCACACACGGGCACTTTGCCCGGAGCAGGAAGAAGGCCCGCTCCCCGGCAAGGGTTGTGCCCTCCAGGGTCTCGTAGTTGGCCTGCCCCTTTGCCAGCACCAGGTCGGCGCCCTCCAGCAGCGAGCGTAGCGGGGCGCCGCAGAGTTCCGGAATCAGGCCCAGATAGTTGCTGCCGGTGGTCACCACTTCGGCCAGCAGGTCAATCCCGGCTGACATGGCATCTTCCATGGTAGCATCGTTCAGAATGGGGCCGCCCTTGACCACGTAATAAAGCTGGTGGGTATAATGCCACAGTTGGGCCAGCAGCAGGAAGTCGAATACGATCTCGCCGCTGTTGTCCCCGATCACTACAAACCGGCCGCCGCCCTGCAAGAGATGGCGCAGCGGTTCCGCCTCGCAGCGCGCAAAACCGCTGTCCAACACCTGCCGGATGCTGGCGTTGACGTCAAACCGGGGGTTGATCCCCATATCGATCACATTCCCCGCCACTGCCACCTTCAAGGCGGTCAGCAACGGGTCCTCGCTGAACTCCACGATCTTTTCCAGTGACGGGAGAAAGGTACGCGCCAGCCGGTTGCTGGCGGCCTTGGCCTCACTGAAGGGATCATCCCGCCCCAGCAGGCGGCAGGTCTCGAACAGCACCAGCGTGGAATTCTCGGCCGGGGTCTTGGACGGGTCGAGATCGGCGATCATGGGCAATAGCCCGGCCAGCAGGCGCTGCTGTCCGGAATCGTCCAATCCTGCAGCCCGGCAGGCGGTGATGGCCTGCTGCAAATAACAGGGAATGCAATCTGCCACAACTTGCATAAAACCACCCTCTCCAACCTCATACATCCCACATCCCAATTAACGGCGGTCGCGCTCCAGATCATAGATGATCTTTTCCAGGTACCACTGCTCGGAACGCCCCGGATACCTCTTCCTGGCGGCCTTCAACTGGTGCTGCAGGGCATCGTCGGCCTGTTGCCCGGAGAGGAACACGAGCTGCCGGTACATCCGCTTCAGGGCGGCAGTCTTGTCCGTCGCCCGGCTCCTGAGAAAGGTTACCAACACTGCGCCTGCGGCGATAGCCAGCAGGATCGCCAGATAAATCATCTTTATTGTGTCCACCTCGTTGCAAAAGCTGCATCGTTCTTTTTTTACCGTGCCCGGCTCACCTGATGTTCCCCAGACTCAACCCAGTACTATCTCCGACCCCTGACTTCCTGCCTCCGACTTCCGAGCGCCGGGCACCCGTCCCTGGAACAGGTAGCGGGTCAGGGAAAACCGTTCGAAGACCAGCTTCGAGAGGATGACGGGCGCCACAAACCCGATCAGGGCTGCCGCGGCGTTGCCATAATGGTAATGGTATTCAATCAGGAGCACGGTATTTATGGGAACGTGAAGATACACCACCGGGAGGGCGACATTGCCCATCAGGGTGACAACCCGCCCCAGCCTGCCCCGGGCCAAGACCTGGCTTATTCCCAAAAGCGCCACAATCATCACCATGGGGATCAACAGGTCCAACAACGGGTGCTGATAAACCACGAACTTCAGATTGAGCACGTAGTTCATCCATCCCCTGTAATCGACGGCGATCAGCAGCGCGGAGACGGCGACGGCAGCCAGCGTGACCCGCAGGGAGATGTCTGCCAGCGATTTCTTGCAGTAATAGCCGATGGCGTAATAGGCGACGGCCATCAAGGCCACGTCCAGGTTCCAGGGCACGAGCAGGGGATGGCCGAGCATCAGCCAGGCCTCTGCATGGGCCAGCAGATAGGCAACCGCAACAGCCGCCATTGCCAGACGCCTGTCTTTGAATAACAGGTTGATAAGGGCAAAGAGGACCTGGGTAGCGAACAGGCAGGTAAAGAACCAGAAAACCGTGTAATAGACGCCGGGCAGCCGGCCGCCGAACAACACATCCCGCAGGTCTTTCAAGACAAAGCTGGCCTCCAGGACGTGCAGGTAGCGGTAGACATAGAAGTACCTGACCAGGGTGACCAGGACCAGGTAGGCGCAATAGGGAACCAACACCTCGCGGCTCCGCTTGGCGAGCCAGGAACGCAAGGACGACCAGCCGTCCGGAGGTTTGAACAGATAGCCGCTGAGCAGAAAGAAGACCGGCATGTGAAACCAGTAGATGTATTTGGTGTAGACGGCAGGGCCGACCGGATGCCCTACTACCACCAGGATCAGGGCGAAAGTCTTGGCCACATCTACCCATACCTGGCGCTTACTTTCCGCCATGAGGCCCACCTCTCATCTCAGAAGTGAGGCAAGAAGCCGGACGTCAGCTTCCTGACAGTCCGATTTGCCGGGATCAGGATCATTATAATATTTATTCGGCAATTACGCCCTAAAATTTTAGACGATTAAACTCAGAACCCCGGGCCAGTTCCGGGGTTCTCTCGTCACCATGTTAAGTCTATTTGTTTCCCGTCACATGAACTAGTTAATACCCACAAGAAGCAGGATGAGGATCAGAAACAGCACGAATACGAGTTGGGTGCTCCACCCACCAACTCCAGCGCCAACACCAACACCAGCGCCCATTTAAAAAACCTCCTTTCAAGACTGTCTGCGAGTCTGCAGAGTGCTTAGATTTCATGCCATACTATTCCACCCCGGGTTGAAATGTGCCCGCCATGCTTCAAAAAATCGTGGGTCTCTGCTCCTCAGGCCCGGCGCCAATGAAACCCGGGACCAAGAAGCAACCAAACTTCTTTAGTGCCGGGCCGGAGATATGCGGCATATCATGGACAATATAAGCCCCGCAGACCCAAAAGTAGGTGAGCATGATCGAAATTATCTCCTGCGATCCGGCCGGGTACATCTCCTTTTGCCGGGATATCTACAGGGACAACCCGTTTTTCCGGGACTCCGGCTTGACCAACGTGCTGAGGATGATCTTTTATGGAAGAGAGCCCTGCTTCAGACAGGCGGAGATCACCCCGGTGATGGTGGGCAACAACGGGGAAATCCTGGCCGCCTGCCTGCTGATAGCGGACCGGTCACAGCCCGATATGCTGCAGTTATCCTATTTCGAAGCCCGGGAAGGCTGCCAGCCGGCGGTGGACCTGCTCATGGCAGTTGCCGTGAACCTCTGCAGGAAGAAAGGGCTGCCACGAATCGTGATCGGGTTGGACAACGTGGTCGGCGTCCTCGCAGACCGCTTCGACTGCGTACCCTGCTACGGCGCCCGCTATAATCCGGCCTATTATCCGGACTACTTCGGCAAGTATGGGGCCAGGGAATACCTGCTCACCTCTTATCTGATCGACCTGAACCGGTGCGACCTGGCCAGGGAGCAAAAAATCCTGAACCGGCTCCACGCCAGGTTCACCTGTAGAACAGCCAGTTGGCGCCGCCTCGGACGGGAGGCCGCTATCTACACTCATTTGAAAAATCGCTGCTTTGCAGGCCAGCCCTTCTTTGCTCCGGGTACTACAGAGGTAAACTACCGGATGTTCGGCAGCTATCATTCCCTCTTGTCCGGTCAGAACCTGCTCATCCTGGAGCGCGGCGGCGTCCCGGCCGGATACCTGCTCTGGTTTCCGGATTACAATCAACTGTTGGCGGCCGGGGACGTCATGGACCAGGATACCTGCCGGAGGTACCGGATGAGAGGCCGGGAGATCGATAAGTTAACGATCGCAGAAATCGGGGTTCTCCCTGAATATCAGGGCTCCGGGGCGATTCTCGTCCTGTTCGACCAGTGCCTGCAGTTGACCAGGGGCAGCTACGACTGGTGTGAAACCGGATGGATCCTGGACAGCAACATCAAATCGAAAGGCTTCGGGATCAGGTGGGCCGACTCGGAATACAAGCACTACAAAATCTTTGAGATCGAGGTGTAAGCGGCCTGCAGCAACCGATAATCCTCTTCAGTATCGATATCCAGGGAAGAGAGCCCCGGGCAACCTGGTATCGTCACCACCTGGCGACTATACTTGGCCATAAGTTGTCGCCCGCCTATATCGCCGGTCAAGTGCTGCAGCTCTTCCTTCAGGCTGATGTCAAAAATCGCCGGCAAGCCGGTTTCCGGCCTGACGATCAGAGCGCCGGTCCCATTAAAAACAGCGATCACCCGATCGATAAACTCAGGCGGGATCAGGGGCTGGTCGCCGGCCAGGAACAGGATGCCCCTGGCTTCGGGGCTCACGGCGGCTGCCCCTGCCGCCACCGAACTCCCCTGCCCGGAGGCGTACTGCGGGTTGAAGACGTGCCGCACAGGACAGCCAAGCGTTACCTGCTCGATCTCCTGCCGGTGGGCGCCCAGGACGAGGATGACTTCACCGACCCGGGCGCGGGAGACGTGATCGAGCACGTGCTCCAGGATGGTCTTACTCCCCAGTTGCAGGAGCTGCTTGGGCCGCCCCAGCCGGGTGGACAGGCCGGCGGCCAGGATCACCGCCGAGATCATCGCAGCACCTCCAGCACGGGATCGCCCAGGACGGTCGAGGTGACCAGGACCCGTTCCATTGACTGCGACAGGCGCCCGGCGATCTCCCGGGCCTTGCCAAGCAACTCCTGCTTGTCCGCCTTGTTGACGGCCGGGATGAACCTGCAGCCCGGGGCGGCCTGCCGTGCCAGATCCCTATAACAAGTGACTATCTTCAAAATGGTTGTCCCGGTGACCGCCGAGCCGGTATCCTGCCCCGCCGCCTCCGCAGCCAGGCGCCACCTGTGCACGTACTGCTCAGTGAGGGGGGAACCTAAGGCGTCTGCCCCAACGACGGCAACGACACAGTCGGCCCTGGAGGGCAGCACCGGCTCATGGGGCGCAGGGGCTTTCAGGGGCTTGCCCCGGGCGCCGTCCGCCTCGACCAGGATGCTGTCAAACAGGCCGGCCCCGTGGATGGCATCCAGGGCCTCCCTGCCCAGACCCACAACCTTGCCCTCCTCCGTCAACCCGGCGCCCGCCGCCACCACCCAGCCGCCGCGCCCGCAAGCGGGCACCCGCCGCCGGGCATCGTCCAGCCTTCCTAAAAGTTTGCCCTCGTCCTGTTCCAGGACCAGTTGGCCACAGTTCTGAAGCTGTCGGATATACATCCTGGTGCTGGTGGTCACCAGCACCCTCCGGTCCCGAGAGGCGCACTCGGACGCCAACCGCAGCATCAGGCCGGTTTTCCCGCCGGCGCCGACAAAGCAGACCATCTCTCCATCCTTGAGTTCGAGGGCGTCGAATAACTGCATCATAGCTCCTTCACGCCAAGGGGCTGAACCTTCCGAGCATCAGGACAGCCTCCAGCACCCCACCGGCAATCGCTCGGGCCCTGTCGGATATGGTGTGGCAGTATTCCACCCGGCCCCGGGGATCCACATCCCCCATCTTCTGGCCCCGGCGCACGGCCATGCCGTCACGGATCAACCCCCGCAGTACCCCGCTGATCGGCGCCGTTACCGGACAGCCGCCCACTGCGCCAAGGATTTCTCCCGCCTCCACCAGGCTGCCGATCGCCGCCCCGGCCTCGAAGACTCCGTCCGCCGGCGCCCTGATCAGGCGTTCCCTTCCGTAGCCTGCGATCAGCCCCGGGATACCGGTGTCCGGCTCGGCGCCGCCATTCAGGATCACCCGTCCGAGATCGTGCCCCCGGTTGGTCTCCACCACTGCGTGGACGTCGACCCCGGCGGTAAAACCCGGGCCAAGGCCAATCACCAGCGGGGCGTCGGTGATCCTGGCGCCAGTATTGCGCTTGGCCATGATGCCGTCCACCGCCGCCGCCGGCAAGAGCTGCAGTGCTGTTTCCGCCCGAGGGTCGATCAGCACCGGGATCTCGCCCCCATCCAGGATCGCCCGCGCCTCGGGCAAGCCGGCCGCCAACCTGGCGGTGATGCCTTCAACCTCGTAACACCCGTCGAACACGGCCTCGGCAAAGGCGACAGTACGGCGAATCACTGTAGGCCGGGCGATCTCCGTCATCACCACCGGGAAACCGGACCGGTAGAGCCGGTGCGCCACACCCGAGGCCAGGTCCCCGGCTCCTTTTATCAATACCAGATTCCTCATCAGACCAACCTCTCCAAAAAGACATCCATGACGCCACCGCAGGCCATGCCCTCTTCGGCGTCCACATCGGCGTCCATGGCGACGGAAAACAGCCTGGCCGCCGCGCCGCGCCCGCGCCCGCCTGTGCGCCGCATTCCCGGTGTGCCGGCGGGCTTCAGCCAAGGCGGAGCCTTGAGCCGGCGTTCAGGCCGGGCGGTAAACCCGGATGCGATGGAGGCGGCGCCGGGTCCGCGCCCAGAGGGCACCCGCCCGGCGCGGCCTGGCGCCGCTCCGGAGTCGAACAGCATCATGGCCTCGCTGCGCACAGCCGCCTCCCCGCAACCGCCCCCGATCGTCCCCCTGACGCTGCCGTCCGCCGACAGCAGCATCTTCACCCCCGGCTTGCGAGGCGTGGAGCCCCTGGTGCGGACGATGGTGGCCGCCACCACCGGCCACCCCCGGTCGACATGATCCAGCACGTCGACGAGGTGCTGCCACTGCTCGTTGGTGGAGGTCGGGGGCAGCGGATAGCGGCCGCGGCCGCGCCGGGCCTCGGTCAACTGGGCGGCGATGCTGATGGCGATCTCCGCCGGGGTCTCGGCGCCGATCTCCAGTCCGATCGGCATGAACACCCGGTTCACCTGCTCCTCGGGGAAGCCGGCGGCAAGCAGGTGCTCCCGCACCAGTCTGATCCGGCGCCGGCTGCCGATCATCCCCACATAGCCGGGTTCCGCGGGCAGCACCTGTTTCAGGCACTCCAGATCATGCAGGTGGCCCCTGGTAACGATCACCACGCTGGTGCCGGCATCGAACCGCTGCCGGAACAGCGCCCGGCTGAAATCGTCGCACACCACCGAGCGCGCCCCGGGAAACCGCCGGTGGTCGGCGAAGGACGGGCGGTCGTCGATCACCGTGATCTCGTACTCCAGCAGTGAGGCGATCGCCACCAGCGGCTGGGCGATATGCCCGCCGCCCAACACCAGTAGGCGGGCGACCGGATGCAGGGGCTCCACGAAGACGCCGGCCGCCCCGCAGGCGCCGGCGATCTCCACAAGCTGCGCCCCCCGCTGCAGCAGGAACTCCGGCGCCTGTTCCCGCATCCTTGCCGTCAGCGCAGCGTTGCCCAGATCGCCATAGATACCGGAGCCGGTAATCAGGAGCTTGCGCCCCAGCAGGTCTTCCTGCCCCTTTGCAGGCGCCACCACGGTGGCCAGGGCGATCCGTTCCCGTTCGGCCACGGCTTGCCGCAACAGTTGATACAACTGCCTCACCCCTCAACCTCTCATGTAAAAAACATCAAAGCCGATATATTAAAACGGCGTGTAGTTACAAAAGAACTATTTGTTAGTTTATACTATATCAGTGATAATCATATCATCATACACCGGGCTGTGCCTGTTCCGGCTGCGCTCGCCGCGGGTATTTCCATACCGGATCTAGAAAGGGGTATCAGAACAGTTGTTTGCCATCAAGAATGCCAACCCCCACCCCCATCCTTACAGACGGAGATATCCCAGCGGATGTGTTGAAGCATGAAGCTGCCCGTGTCGCACCTTGCTCCCGGAATGAAGCTCGCCAGGCCGGTTTACGGCCTCAAAGGGCAGATGCTCCTGAACAGAGGAGTGGAGTTGACCACCTCCTACATTCTCGGCCTGCGAAGACATAATATCCTGGCTGTCACGATCGAGGGCATTCTTGATTTAGACGAACGGGATGCGGAAAACATCCTGGAAGTAAGCATCCGCGCCCAGGCTATGGCCTCCATCGAGACCTGGGTACAGAACAACAAGGGGCAGAAGCAGTTCTCCGCCGTGAGCGATAGCGTGAATTCCATCGTGGATGAGATCCTTTCCGGCAAAATTCCTTCCGGTGGCCTGGCGGAAATATCCACCACCGACATCTATACCTTTGCACATTCTATAGATGTCTGCGCCTTTTCCGTGTACATGGGATTGAACTACGGGTTCAAGAAAAAGTCGCTGCTCAACTTGGGAATCGGGAGTATCCTGCACGACCTGGGCAAGACCAAAGTATCCCTGGAAATTCTGAACAAACCGGACAGGCTGACAGACGACGAGATGGATGAGATCAAAAACCATCCGGTTTTCGGTTACAACATGCTGCTTGACGATATGTCGGACCAACTGAGCGACACCTCGCTGGAAATAGTGCTGAATCACCATGAAAGGTATAATGGCAAGGGCTATCCAAGAGGCATCAAGGGTGATGAGATCGGCGATATGCCCGCCATCTGTGCCCTGGCGGACGTCTATAGCGCCATGACCACCGATCGGGTATACCGCAAGGCCTTTCCCGCCAATGAGGCCTACGAGCTGATCATGACCTCTGGCGACCTCGATTTCAAGATGCGGTTGGTCAGGCTGTTCGCAACCTGCGTCTGCCCCTACCCGATTGACACCCTGGTGCTGTTGAGCACGGGAGAGGTTGGGCAGGTGACGGCCACTAACCGCAACTTGCCGTTCCGTCCGGTGGTCACCATGATCGAGTCAAAGGAAAAGGTTGACCTGGGTAAGGAACTGTCAGTCGTGGTCAAGCGGGCACTGACGGATGATGAAGCCAAGGCTGCCCTGATCCGGTATGCGCTGGGGAAATAATCGGCCGGCAGACAGGAGAACCGTCCCCCTGTCTGCCCCACCGGGACTATTCGGTATCGTAACCATCCAGGAAGGAGTGATGCCGGCCATTCTTCTGCCAGCCCAGGATGCAATCCATGTTGACGTTCTGGGCGGCCTTGAAGATGAACTTGTCAACATCCTTGAACTGCTTGCCCAGGTCTGCGATCAGGTCCTTGATCTGGTAGCGCTTGTTCCCCTTCCTGCTCGCCGCCACCATGCAGGCGCAATTTAACGGCCAGATGCCGCTCTCACGGGTGTAGTTCTCGATATGGCGCTCCTCCACGTAGTAGAGCGGCCGGATCAGTTCCAACCCCTCGAAGTGGGCGGACTTCAGCTTCGGCAGCATGGTCTTGAAACTCCCCGCATAGAAAAGGTTCAGCATGGTAGTCTCGATGACATCGTTAAAGTGATGGGCCAGGGCCAGCTTGTTGCACCCCAGGTCCCGGGCCTTGGCGTACAGCGCCCCGCGGCGCATCTTGGCACACATGTAGCAGGGGTAGCCCTGGGCGATCTTCCCGGCGATTTCAAAGATCCTGGTCTCGAACAGGTGAATGGGTATGTTCAGGAAGTTGCAGTTCTCAACCAGCAACTCCCTGATGTTCTGATGGTACCCGGGATCCATGGAGATGAACTCCACCGTGAAGTTGGCCTTCCCATGGCGCAGCAGCTCCTGGAACAGCTTGGCCATCAGCAGGCTGTCCTTGCCGCCCGAGACCGCCGCGGCGATCTTGTCCCCGTCCTCCACCAACTGAAAATCTTTGATGGCTTTAATGAACTTTGTCCAGACACACTTCCGGTACCTGGTGATGATGCTGCGCTCTATTTCTTGCAGCGATCCCCTCTCGCTGCATGGAACCAGTCTCTCGCAGCCGTTGCCGGCCAGATCGCTCATACCATCACCCCATCGGTAAAAGTATAACAGAAAACCCCCAACCGTTCACGCAGTTGGGGGTTGACCTGAAACTGGCTATTCTTCTCTATTCCGGCTGTACCGTCAAGGATGGCCTGACACCCTGGGATGAACGGGCCTTACGATGACTCAGGTCGTCGAAGATGGAATACATCACCGGCACCAGCACCAGGGTGACCAGGGTCGACAGGATCAGGCCGAAGACCACCACGGTCGCCATTGACGCCTCGCTCTCCGCCCCCTCGCCATGCCCCACCATCAGTGGGAACATCGCCAGCACGGTGACCAGGGCGGTCATCAGGATCGGCCGCAGCCGGATGGGGCCGGCGCGGTAGAGCGCCTCCTTGGCTGACTGCCCCTGCTGCCGCAACTGGTTGGTATAATCCACCAGCACGATGGAGTTGTTCATGACGATCCCGATCAGCATGATGCAACCCATGATGGAATTGATGCTGAGCGTCTGGCGCATCAGCAGCAGGCCGAGGGCCGCCCCGACAAAGGTGAACGGCAGGCAGAACATGATGATGAAGGGAGTTGCCAGCGACTCGAACAGCCCGGCCATCACCATGTACATCAGGATGATGGACAGCGGCATCACCATCCCGAGCGAGCTGAAGCTCTGCGCCATATCCAGGGCCTGGCCGCCAAACGACCAGAAGTAGCCGGTGGGGAAGGTGATCTGGTTGAGCCTGGCCGCAAGATCGTTCTGCACCTGCCCGGCGCTGCGCCCGAACACATCGCACTGCACGGTGATCTCGTCGACCTGGTCAGTTCTCCTGATGGTCGCCGGGCCGGCGCTCGCCGTGATGGTGGCGAGGTCGGTGATCGGCACCTGCTGACCCGACGGGCTGACCACGGTGACAGCGCTGAGGTTGGTGTAGTCCCGGGTGTAGTTTTCGGGCAGCATGACCTCGACCGCGGTCGACGACGAGCCGGCGATGTAGTTGGTGCCCGCCGACTCCCCCCCATAGTCGTCGGTGATGGTATTCAATACCTGCTGGGTGGTGATCCCGTACTGCGCTTCCGCGGCCCGGTTGATGTTGACAACGTACTCGGGCAGGTTCTTGTCGGCGGTGTTCTGCAAATCACGCGTCCCCGGCACCTGCTGCATCTCGCTGGCCATCAGGTCACCCAAGCTGGCCAGCACGGTCGGGTCGCTGCCCTGGATCACCACCTGGACCGCCGTGCCGCCGCGGCCCATGGTCTGCACCTGAGTGGCCTGGGCGGTGATCTGCGCCCCCGGAATCATGGCCGTCTCCTGGCGCAGGGCGTCGATGATCTGGAATACGCTGCGCTTGCGCTGGGAAATCGGTTTCAGGTTGACATTGATGCTGGCCGAATTGGTGGCGCCCGATCCCATGATGCTGTTCCCACCGTTGCTGCCAGACGTGTCGTAGATACTGGCCGTTTCCGGCATCTGCCTGATCAGGCCTTCCACGCGCTGCATGACCTGGTTGGTGACGTTCACGTTGGTATCCTGGTCGAGGGCGATCCGCACCGAGTAGGCGTCCTCGTCCATCTGGGGCGCCAGTTCGAACCCGATCACCGGGATCATCAGCAGGCTCACCAGCAGCAATGCCACCGTGGCCAACAGTACGACCTTGCGGTGGCCGAGCGCCCACCGCAGCAGCCGCTCGTACCGTGTTTTCAGCTTTTCAATCCAACCGGACCAGATCGTCGACGGGTTCCAGCGGCTGAACCAACCGCCATCCCCGGCGTCTGATTCGGCCGGCTTGGGCAATTCGTAGCGGCCGACACTCTGACCATCCTTGACCTGACCGGCCTTGCCGCGCATAAACCGGGCCGCCAGCATCGGCACCATGGTCAGCGCCCCTACCAGGGCCGCAATGTGGGAAAACACCACCGCCAGGGCCATGGGCAGGAACTCCTGGGACGCCAGCCCCTGGGTAAAGACGATCGGGGCAAACACACAGATCTGGCACAGGGCGCTGGCCAGCACCGCCGTGCCCACCTCGTGCGCTCCCACCTTGGCTGCCTGGAAGGACTCTACCCCGGCCTCGCTGTGGCGGGCGATGCTCTCGATCACCACCACGGCAAAGTCGACCAGCGACCCCAGGCCGAGGGCGAGACCGCCCAGGGTGATGGTGTTGATCGTCTGCCCGGCGAAGTACATGGCGGCAAAGGTGGAGATCACGGAGATCGGCAGCACCACGGCGATCACGGCGGTGGTGCGCACCCGCCTCAGGAACAGCCAGAGGACGATCAGGGAGAAAATGGCGCCCAGCATGGTGTGATCGATCACCGTATTGATCGACTGCTGGATAAAGGTGGCCTGGTTGCTGACGACGGTCAGTTTCACTCCCGCAGGCAGGGAGCGGTTGATCGTCGGCAGGAGCTTGGCAATCTCACCGGCGATCTGGACGGTATTACCGCCGGTGACCTTCATGATGCTGAGGGTGACGCAGGGAATACCATTGTAGTAGGCATACTCGGTGGTATCCGCATAGGCATCCGTGACCTGGGCGACATCGGAGATCTGGATCGACTGCCCGGAAGGCAGCCTGATCGGCACCTGCAGCACATCCCCGGGTGTCTGAAACTGGCCGTTGACGTGCAGGTCGATCTGCTGGTCGCCCTTGTTGATCAGTCCGGCGTCCCCCTGCATGTTATCGCTCTGCAGAGCGCTGACGATGGAGGTGATGGAGAGGCCGTAATCCCGCATCTTGTCCGGATCGACGATCACCTGTATCTCCCGCGTGTTGCCCCCGTTGACGCCGATGGAGGCCACGCCGGCGGCCCCCTGGGCGCGTGGCACCACCACATCGTTGGCCAATTCCAGCAACTGCTCGACATTGACGTTGTTCCCGGACAGGGCGATGGTCATGATCGGCGTGCTGTTGGGGTCCATCTTGAGGATCTCCGGGGCGCCGACACTGGACGGCAGTTGTCCCATCACCTGGTTGACCTTGTCCCGGATATTGGCAACCGCTGTATCCATGTTCTGGGTGTAAGAGAAATGCAGCATCACCACGGAGTTGCCCTGGCGGGACATGGAGTCGACCTCCTGCACGCCGTCGACGCCAGCCATCGCCTTTTCCACCGGCACGGTCACCTGCTGCTCGACCACCGACGGCGTATAACCGCTCCAGGGGATGGAGACGACGGCGATCGGGATGCTCAGGTTGGGGTACAGATCGACCGGCAGCATCGGCAGGGCAATGGCCCCGATCAGGATCAGGGCCACCATGATCATGGTGATCAGCACCGGGCGGTCTACGGAAACGTCAGCTATTTTCATTGAGCCGCCCCCTGCCCTCCGCCGGGCGCTCCCTGTCTGGCGCCGGCCCCTTGTCTGGCGCCCGCTCCCTGTTTAAGCTGGTTAATCATGCCCTGCACTCCAGCCTGGTTGGTGTTCTGTACCACTGTCACCCTGGCGTTGTCGGAGAGCAGGTCCTGACCGGTGATGACCACCTGTTCCCCGGCCTGCAGGCCGCTGGTGACCACGGCCTGGGTGCTGGAAGTCGCCCCGATCTGCACCAGGTGCAGGTGGGCGGTGTTGTTTTCCACCGTGAACACCTCGCTCCCCTGCGGCGTCTCCTCGATCGCCTGCACAGGGATAATCACCCCCGGCTGCGCTTGCATCCCGGTAAACAGGACGGAGGCGGTCATCCCCGGCAGGATCTTCGGATCGGGGTTCAGGATCTGGATTTTGACCGGATAGGCTTGGCTGTCCGGATCCAGGGACGGGCTGACATTGGTGACCTGGCCCTGAAAGACCGCCGTGCCGACGTCAGGCGCCGTGATCTGGGCGGTGGTCCCCGGTTTGACACCGGATATATTCTGCTCGGAAACGTTCACCGTCACAAAGAGGGTACTGGTTTGAGCAATGCTGAAACAGGTTGTCTCGGTGGATACCTGTTCCCCCACTTCGATGTCTCGGGAGACCACGGTGCCATCGACAGGCGAAGTGATGGTCATTTCAGCTATCTGTTGCTGATCGATAGCTGCGGCGGCCTGGTCTTTGGCAAGGGTGGCCTGATCGGCTTCAAGTTTCGCCTGGTCAGCATCCATGGTCGACTGGGAGATCCCCCCGGCCGCCTGCATTTGTTGGTCCCGGTCCACGGTGGCCTGGGCATCCGGAATCTGCGCTAGATCGATCTGAATCTGAGCCTTCGCTTGCGCCAACTGCCCTTCCAGGTCGATCGTGTCCAGTTGGGCCAGCACCTGGCCGGCCGATACGTGATCGCCCATGTCCACGTAGACTGACTGCACCCGTCCGGCTACTTTGGTACCCACGTTGGTCTGGATATTGGCGGTCACGGTACCGGTCAGAGCGTTGACACTGCTGACGTCGCCAATTTGCGCCGCCGCTGTCTGGACCGGGATCGCCTGGGACCCCCGCCCCGCGGCGCTTGTCTTGGATGCGCAGCCCGCCAGAGAAGAGACGATCAGGAGAGCCATGGTCAGAAAGACCGGAATCAGAAAGAAACGAGATTTGGCTTGCAAGCTACTTCCCCCAGCTTCAGAATTATTGAATGCTCCACCCCACTGTATGAGTGCATGAGAAGCACAACCCCCCCTTTAAATTCTATTTGCATCCTGATCTGGAAACCTTAAAAAAAGATAAGAAAAATGTTAACTTTTTAACATGCTTTTTCCACGGCAACATCCATCCTGATATTCGCTGCATCCGGCACATTCCCCTTTCTCTGGAAAGCGAGGAAACGGGTCTTTTGCCTCCCCAACGCCTTGCATCAGTGCCGGTCAGCGGGTGCGGCACGACGACAGCCGGTGTCGCCGGAACAGCCGAGGTTCACCACAGATGACTACCCGCTCTAATGCCCCCGCTTCTAAAGCGGTGGGACAAGAGCGGCTACGCCCTAATTAACTGGGTCTTGGCTTCAGCGGGGGAAAGCAATCCCCCTCTGAAGCCAAGACCCAGTTGAACCTGATGGTAAAAAATCGGCTACCTTTAAAGTGAATTGCAGGAATCTACTGCTTTTAAATGGAATAATGACATAAAATCACAAGTTACGACAAGTCAGTCGACGACCCGGCACTAAAGTGGCTCTATTGCTGTCATGGTAGCTTTACATACGTGTACTAAAATGGATACAGCAAACATCTTACATTAGCGCTCGCCAATACGCTTCGCACTTGCCGAAGATGACAAGTCGAGGGAGGTTGACCATGAAACTGCCAGTGTCGCACATTATCCCCGGGATGAGGCTCTCCAGGCCTGTTTATGGATTGAAGGGGCAGATGCTGTTGAACCGGGGAGTCGAGTTGACCCTGTCATACATCAGTGGCTTGAAAAGGAATAACGTGCTGGCCATAACGGTCGAAAGCATGCCGGGTTTCGACGATATGGAAGCCGAGGAGATCCTGGAGGAAAGCGTCCGCGTCCGGGCAATGGCCTCCATTCTAAATTGGGTGGAAACGAACAAGAAGCGGAAGCAGTTTTTTGATGTAGTCGACAGCGTCACCTCCATTACAGAAGAGATCCTGTCAGGGAAGATACCTTCGGGGGGGCTGGCGGAGATATCCACAGCCGATGTCTATACCTTCGCCCACTCCATCGATGTCTGCGCCTTCTCGATCTATATGGGATTATACTATGGCTACAAGAAAGATGACCTGCTCAAGCTGGGGATTGGGAGCATTCTGCACGACCTCGGCAAGACAAGAATACCTCCGGAAATTCTTAACAAGCCGGGAAAATTGACAGACGAAGAGCTCGAAGAGATCAAGAATCACCCGGTCTTCGGCTACAACATGCTCATGGATAATATATCGAACCAACTGAGCGAAAGTTCGCTGGAGATAGTGCTGAACCACCATGAGCGGTACAACGGCAGTGGTTATCCCAGGGGCATCAAGAGGGATGAGATCGGCGACATGGCCAGTATCTGCGCCCTGTCCGATATTTACAACGCCATGACCACGGAACGGGTATACCGCAAGGCTTTTCCACCCAACGAAGCCTACGAGCTGATCATGACTTACGGCGACCTCAACTTCAAACTGCGGCTGATCAAGCTTTTCGCGTCGTGTGTGTGCCCGTACCCGGTTGCCACCCTGGTGCTCCTGAGCACCGGGGAGATAGGCTGCGTCACCGCTTCCAACCGTAACCTGGCGTTTCGGCCGGTGGTCACCGTTCTCGAAACAAAAGAAAGAATTGACCTGACCAGGGAACTATCGATCGTGATCAAACGCGCCCTGACGCCTGAAGAGGCCCAGCGCGTCATTGTCAGGCACTCCCTGACATAGTAGAGGTCAGATGCAAGAGGTCGGAGACCAGAAAAAAGCAAAGGCAAGATACTGTGTTTTAAAGCCTTAGACAGGCTGAGACGTTAGAATTATTAATTTCCAGGGAGAACTGATCGTCGTGAAACGCTTTCTGATCGTTTTAACGGTACTATTACTTCTAATTCAGATGCCAACAGCCCAGGCCGCTCCATCCTTAAAAGAGTTCGATGCCACCCCCGGCGCCGGCAACCAGGCCCAGATCATCTGGGAACTGAAAGGCCTGGGCAGATTGTCGGGAGACATGCAATTCGCCCCCAACGGGCAGATCCTGCTGCCTCTTGCCGGGCAGTTGGCAGCCGTCGACACCGGGGGCGGGCTGCAGTGGAACGTCAAGGCCGCCGGCGGCAACCTGAGCTACCCGGTTTGCACTGCCAACGGGTCGATCTATGCCCCGTCCTCCTCATCCATCCAGGAGTTGGAGCCAGACGGAGCTCCAGGCTGGGCGTTCACGGTCTATCCATCCGCAGGCGGAACCACTAATCAATGGTTGGGCTACGGGCAAGACAATCTCTATTTCCCGCTGGCTTCCGGGTTATATATCCTGGATCTGGACGGGCGCCTGGTGTCGCTCTCTCCCTGGGACACAAGTGAATTGCAGGCAACCAAATTGCCGTTATATTACAATTTTCTGGCTGGCACAGTTACCGGATCTGCCTGCTACACCATCGTCAGCACAGACACCGACCAGTACCAGATGTCGGTTTTCGACGCCAAGGGCAATTATCTCTGGGATTACGGGTTGGATGGGTTGAAGCAGGCTTATATCGCCACCGGCGGTGATGGAACGGTCTTCCTTGCTGCAGAACCGACCATTATCAACCAGGTTAGCCATGATATAGTATACTCTTTTGCGCCCAACAGCAGCCAGCCCCAATGGCAGACCTACATCGACGAAAACATCAATTTCCTGGGTCTATCCCTTGCAACTGCAGGCTCTCTATATCTGGCGCTCGCCGGGAAGATCTATGCCCTGGACACCAAAACCGGCGCTATCAAGTGGGACGTGCTCTTTACCGACCTGGTGTCCCCTGTCGCCGTGGATAATAAAACCGGTTACATCTACGCAGGATGCAGCGACGGACGCCTGATCGCCGTGGACCCGACAGGGAAGCTGTCCTGGGAGTTGAGCCTCGACGCCTCCATCAGCCGGGCGCCGTTGGTCGGCGCTGACGGCTTTCTCTATGTAGCCACGGATAGCGACAATCTCTACAAGGTCAAATTACCGTCGAGTAATGAGTAATGAGAGTAACGAGTTGAGCATGACAGAAGGCGCGCCTGGCAAAAGGCACAGGACGCGTTACCGGCAGCCTTCGAGTTTCCGTTGAATAGAGGTGTGACGTAAAATGAGCAATAACTCATCACTCATCACTCATCACTCATCACTCATCACTCATCACTCATCACTTCGACTATGGATAACCACGATGCTGGCAGCGCTGCTGTTCAGCATGACCGGCGCCCCGGCGCCGGCAGCCACATTCCCGGACGTGCAGGGCAACTGGTCGGAGCAAGCGGTTGCCCGGGTCGCCACCCTGGACCTGTTCGAGGGTTATCCTTCCGGGCAGTTCATGCCTGACCGGCAGGTCTCCCTGCTGGAATCGATAGTGCTGCTGTTAAAGACCTGCGGCTACAACCCTGGCTCCAGGCAGAACACCGGCGCGACGACAAGCCGGGCATCGAGCGCCGGCACTCTACAAGTGCCCTGGGGCCAGCCATACGTCGATCTCGCTGTCACCAAAAAAATCATCCCGGAAGATCTGCTGGACGCATTCAGCCCCGATGCTCCGGTGACAAGGGGACAGATCGCGGTCATGCTCGCCCGCCTGCTGCAGCTTCCCGTATCCGGATCAGAGGCGCCCGGTGGCTCCGCCTCTGACTCCATCTCTGATCTGAGCGCCGCCCCGGCCGCCTATATCCCGTATATTACGGCAATCTATGATGCGGGGTTGATGCAGGGATACAGCGACGGCAGTTTCGCTCCCCAGAAGAGCATCACCCGCGCCGAGATGGCAGCCCTGCTTGCCCGGATGATCGACCTGAACTGGGCCGGGCTGCCTGCCGGGAGAAGGGCCGAGGGGTGGCTCAGGTCATCATCCTCCGGTAAAGGCGCCCAGAATATAGAACTGGTCTCGCTGCAAGGAGCGAAAAGAATCACCCTGTCTCCGTCCCTGACCTGTTTTGCTGCAGGGAATGAGGCCTCGCTGCCGGATATCATGGGCGCCAGGGTCGAGGTTCTCTTCAACAACACCAGCCAGGCGGCATGCATATCCCTGCTGGAAGCAAAACCGCAGGCGGCTTCGGATGAAACTGTCAGGGGCTCCGTAAAGTCTGTTGTCCTGGGCGTAGACAGTTATCTCGTCATGAGCGACCTCCTGTGCAACCAGAGGCTCCTGCCGCTCGCCTGGTACGCGGTGGTGGAAAGCAGCGGCGCCAAGCAGACCACGCAAACTACCGGCTTTCAAACATTGAAGACCGGGGCCTTCATCGACGCCTATCTGGCCGGCGGAAAGGTGATCAGGGTTGTTCCCCTGGTCACGAAGCAGGTGTCGGGCATGGTAACAAGCCTTGTCGATGGGCGGCTCACCCTGAACATGCAACCATCCAACAACTTCCCGGGATGGATCGACTCCTGGAGCAGCGCCCAGGTGGTCGACAACAATGGACAGGAACTCGGAGGCGTACAGCAGGGGGATAGTGTGCAGATTACTTACACGAATCCGGTCCCCGGTGAGATCGGTGATGAGATACCCCTGGAAATCGTCGTAACGAACATACAGTAATTAGCTCCAGACAGATACTGGTGGGAGGTCGCCATGAAGTTCAACAAAGAATTATTTGCAGACTTGTTGCAAATAGCTAAAGGAGAACGCTCCATCAACCGGTTCGGGTCTGAGGTCGATGTCGATCCCGGCTATATCTCCAGGCTGTTAAGGCGCCAGGTGGAAACGCCTCCGGGCGCCACGGTTCTCACGAAGATCGCCGGTAACGCAGCGAACGACGTAACGATCGAACAACTTCTGGGGGCTGCGGGTTACATCAACCTTCCGCACCTCGACATCGTCATCGGGGACGATAATAGCAGGGCGCCCTGGAAGGATCCCGCTGCCAGACCACCTGCAACCGGCATCGCCACCGGGAGCTATGACAACGGAGCGCCAGCAGGGGCCGGACCGCACGATAGCGGCCCCAACCCCGATTCGGGCGCCGCTGACGACTCCATGGTCGAGGAGTTGCTTTCCTTCTGCAAAGAAATGATAGAGCGGCCAATCTTGCTGGATGCTTTCAAGCAGATAAAAGACCTGAGCGACGATAAGCTCCACAGGGTGCTCAAGATGATTAAAATGATCGCAGAAATGGGGGATTGAAGAACCGCTGCGTGACTTCCTCCTCCCATTGAAATGAGAGGCATCCAGGTTCGTGGACCGTAGGCTCTCGCCAGACCACGGGCGCTGTCACCGCACCACTACTCCGCAGGGCATTGCCCCAGGGAGAT
>JBEKFU010000014.1:0-39631 GCA_050013155.1 Thermacetogeniaceae bacterium
GTTTCCTAAACCGCGTGTCGTAGGTTCGAGTCCTATCGGGCGCGCCATAGAAAGTTAGACCCCGCAAGCAATTGCGGGTTTTTGTTTTATGCAGGGGGTGCATAAAAGGGGGAGTTGGGCCTAAATTGAGCCTAGTATTGCCCAAACGATACCGAACAAGACCGAGAAATACTTAACATTTTTCGCTTATGGTACTTCAACCTGAAGAGGAGTCTTACGGTCAACAACGAAATACACAATATAGATTGTTTCAAAGGTAAGTTAGCTATACAGGCGGTGAGTTGTCCTTGGCCGTATATAAAATATATTGTGATGAAAGTAGACAAACTGATAGTCAGTATAAATTAATGGGCGGCATTTGGATAAAAAAAGAATGTGGATGGCCGTTTGTAGATGAATTCCATAATATATGCATTAATAATCTAGGATTCTTGCCAGGCCATATGAAATGGACAAAAGTACCATCACCATCACCCCAAGGAACGTCCAAATACCTTAAAGCTTACGGGTATTTAGTAAATTTATATTTTAAGTATAATGCAGAAGGAAAAATGTTTTTTAAAACAATAATTGCTGATAAAGATTACGACTTTTCCCATGACATATTTAACAGAGGAGATCCGGAAGTAGGTTTTTATAAGTTGTATTATTTACTAATCTTAAACAGCTTGGATTTTGGCAATAAATATCATATTAGAGTCGCCAAAAGAAATGTGTCACAGAAAAGAATGGCATTAGATGAACGATCACGCTTATCAGATTTGCAAAAATGTTTAAATTCGGGATTTATTAAAAAAATAAACTATGCCAATAATGATGACATAGTTCTAACTATAGAACCTCGTTCTGCGCGAGATAGAAGATTAATTCAGCTTGCAGATATTTTAACAGGTGCAGTCGGTTATCATTGGAATGGATTTCACAATTTGCCCAATGCAAAACCAGGTAAAGTGCTATTAGCAAATTATATTGCTAAACAGGTAGGTAGGTGTAATTTATGTTTCCAAACTTATCCTTCAAATCGCTTATTTAACATCTTCAGGCTTAAGCCAAAAATAACGGCGCCCTAATGCCTACTTTCTCACCGTAATATAGAATTACGGGGTTCGGTCATTAGTGGCGCCTTCATTCTCATGACAACTATCTGTTGTTAGTATAACCATTTTGGATAAAATTATAAAGTATACTTTACATCATTTATTGTCTTCGAAAAACCTGTGCAGTGATATAAGCAGCTTAAGGGGACTATTTTAAAATATTTCATAATAATACTCCTTAGAAGTCATGATATCTCCTAATATCGTATTTAATTTTACTTGACATTTCTCTTATTGCGAGCCCTGGCGATCGCACTGTCTAGCTTATCAGCCGCAGCCCTGTCAGCGCTCTTCAAGAAATGAGCGTAGATGTTGCCGGTGGTTGAAGTATTGGCATGACCAAGACGACCGCTGACCTCCTTGAGATCGGCGCCTTCCGCTATCAGCAGCGTTGCTGACGTATGCCTAAGCCCATGGAATGATATCGGGGCAAGATTATGCTTTTTAATGAATTTGGGAAACCATTGAGACGGCCATTCAGGATGCCCGGGTCTGCCGTCCCAGGTAGTAAACACCCTCTCTGACTTCTGCCAAGCATCCCCCAACTTTAATCTCCGCTCAGATTGCCATGCCTTATAGCTCTTTAGAATCGGGATAAGCGATTCCGGCATGGAAATGGTCCTGATCGACATCTCGTTTTTCGGCGCCTTGGTGAATGACCCTTCCCCAGGAAGGTACTGGCTGGCCTGACGGACATGAATGACCCTATTTGTGAAATCCACATCCGGCCACTCGAGGCCCATGATCTCACCCCGCCGCAGACCAGTAAACAGTGCCAGGTGAATGAGTGCCTGGTATTTTACTTTTTCTTGGTCTACTGCATCCAGGAGCGCAGCGATCTGCTCCTCGTCGTAGCAGGTGGCCTGCGACTTTTTAACCTTGGGCGCCTTGACCCTGGCGGCAGGGCTGGAGTGGATTATCTGCCATCCAACAGCGTCGTTGAAAATGGTCGATAACAGACGGTGATGGTGGTGGATCGTTCTTTCGGATAGTTTGCCTGGTTTGTTATCAAGCCGGATTCCATCCTCCTGCAGATTGGCATAAAAGTCGAGGAGATGGACCGGCTTTATTTTATCGATATACAGGTGTCCTATGGCCGTCAGGATGCGGGCATCGAGCATCTTCTTATATCGGTGCAGTGTCTTCGGCGCCAGATTGGTCTCTGCGTAGTCCTTCAGCCAGCGCTGTACGAACTCCTTGAATGTCAGCTTCTTGCCGTCGATGACCAGGCCGCGCTCGATCTCGGTGGTGAACTCGGCCAGCAGCTTCTCGGCATTCTTCCGCTTTTCCGTCTGCGTCTTCCCCTCTACGTGGACGGTCCGGCGCTTCCTGATCTGCTTGCCATCCTTGACGCCGGCCTGCACGGTGAGCCTGCAACTGTTCGCGCCTCTCCATTCGATTTGCCCTGTTTGACCTGTCATGATTGGACCCCCTCTTTTATAGTTTTCTTCGGTCGTCCAGGTTTGCCACCAGGCCCCCTGCCTCGATGCTGCCTCTGATAGTATCCGTTTTCACACGGAGAGCGCTTATAGAAAGGCGGCGGCGGGCAGAATTGACCGCGGGCTGTATGCAAGGAGTGGCAAAAAGGACACTCCTTAAATCTTTCTTGCCTGGTAAGTGTTATAAAGAGCTGATGCCAGATTGCATCATGTAGCGTAAGGTAAGCAAATCCAGGGATTAGAGTCCCATCCTTTGTGAAACTAGCTGCCGGGCGTACGCCTCCCAATTCATTTGAGACAGATAAGGCAATATCCCCTCTATTTTGTTTAGCAGGGCTGGCTTTCTGAAGAATTGCCTTCCATTTGGGATACAGATCGAGATTCATGCTGATTGTTTCTTGATATCGTCTGCTCACTTCAGGATTACTGCTGAGGTTCCCACTAGTGTCAATACGCCGGATGTATTCTATATACCATCTCAGTTTTCTAGCTTCTTCTAAGCATTTATCAACATAATCGAAAGGAACTGTCTGACTGGTGCTGCTATACCCCGCCAGAGCAACGGAAGTATCTTCGCGCTCTTTTAATCCCAGGAGTCCAAAGCGATGTGCAAAAACGAGTAAGCTCTTTTCATCTTCTACAGTCCGAAAGTGAGAATAGATGCAATCAATGTCCATCGGCGAATAGTGTTTAACTTCGATTTCAGGGTCATTTATGTCCTCCCAAGGAATATAGATGATCCTTTCTCCTCCATATGTAGTGATCTTATAACGTGGATACACGCCAAAATCTGAAACGTATTTCTCTCCCTGCTGAGTATATTCGCATCCCGTTTTAACACCTTCCAAAACAAACCCTCCCCGGCATAAGTATTAAACTAAGTTTCTTATATAGTATTTTGGCTTGCAACTACCTGTTATTTTAGATAGTATGTTATTTAGAGGCTGAAACAATCTTATTCACTAACTAACTATATTAAATCAAAGTTGTGGGTGTATGTCAAGAATTTTTCTTCAGGAGAGGAGGAGTCATTTTGAACGGCTTAAAGTTAGCGAGGTTGCAGGCGGGTTGGCGGCAGATTGACCTGGCAAAGGCTGTTGAAGTGAGCGAAAGCCAGGTTGCGAAGTGGGAGACTGACCGATTAAAGCCGTCTCCGGAGATGGTCGAGCGCCTAGCTGGTGCCCTGGGCGTCCCAGGAGAGGCCATCAGTCGGGATTACGACCTGCGAGAAATACGGATGCAGGAGGCGATTGCTCAATGAGCAGCCCAGAAACCTTGAAGCCAAGAGAGGCGGCCGCTCTATTATCAATCTCATACTGGAAAATCATGGAGATGGCTAAGGCTGGGGAGATTCCACACATTCGTATCTCAGAAGGTCAGGGTGGTCGTGTGCTGTTCAGGCGTCAGGCGCTTTTAGACTGGATGGAAGCAAAAGAGGCCGCCAGCGTGAAGCGTGAAGTTGCACTGGAGCCAGGGAAGATCAGGCGGTTGCTGCCATAAAAATGAAGCCCCCGGGCAGCGCCGGCGGCAAGAGGTGTGAAAATAAATTGTCCAAGTCAATATTACCATACCGCAGTAACATTTTCCAGAGTGTTAAAGAACTCCCCATCGATGAAGTCCTGGGACGCTACGGCATAGAGTTGCACCCCACCGGGGGCGGCCGGTTGACCTGTCAGTGTATCTTCCACGACGATCATCGTCCGTCCCTTATTGTCTATTCTGACGGTTTTCACTGTTTCGCCTGTGGCGCCCATGGAGATACTATTTCCTTTGTTGCTCGACTGCTGAACGTTCGCCCCTTTGAAGCAGCTCAGGATATAGCCCGGCGCTTTGGCTTACCAGTTGACCAGCTCCATGATCGGCAGCAAGTGAAAGAGCAAATCAAGGCGGCCACGGACCAGATCGAATCTGAACGGGCGCTAAGAGCCTGGGCGAAGCAAGCGTATATCAAGTTGGTGGTACTACGGCGAGCCTGTTTCCTGGTGTTGGATGAACCGGATGCCTATTACTGCGACTTGATGGACTATGCAGACGAAATTTTAGACACATTGCAATTCGGTAGCCTCTCGGACAAACTGGCCGTTTTGGAGGGTGCCAAGGCTGACAAGCTGGGGTTGCCGGGGGTGGTGATGCTAGCATGACCGACTTTGACAGGATACTTGATGAGATAAAAGGACGGCTGAAAGATAACAAAAGCTATACCTCCGACTTAGAGCTACAAAGACTTGTCACAACGGCAATTAATTCGCTGGCGGCAGAGACAAGTATTTACGCGGATGCTGGTATTGATGCGCTGACCACATTACTCAAGCCACAAGGCGTCACCAAAAAGGCGCTTCGATTTGAAATAAAGATCGCACGTATATCAAACCCCGGTTTACGTTGTGACAGTGTGACAGGCACCATTCAAAACCGCATAGGGCAAGGGCTTGCATCTGTCACACCTGGCGTCACACCCGATCAGGCTGTTTGTGACATAGACACATTAGAGACACAGGCCGTCGCGGTCCTGTCCGCTCTTGATCCTCTCCTATTGGTGGAAAACCAGATTCGCGACCTGGGATATGGCGGAGACTTGAAAGCACCGTTGATCACCTACTTGGCTGTAAACTCAAGGCTGCTAGAAATGAGGGCGGGATCAATGCCCGTTCACCTGCTGCTGCATGGCCCTGCATCTGCTGGCAAGAGTTACACGTTAAAGACCGCTTTAGGGCTGTTTCCACCGGCAGCATATCACGTTATAGAGGCAGGATCTCCGCGCGTTCTCATTTATGACTTTGCACCTCTGAAACACCGGGCGCTGATCTTTGGTGAGGCCGACAGTTTACCATCGGGCGAGGACAACCCGGCAGCGAGCGCCGTCCGCAACCTGACACAAGACAACCAACTGCATTATAAAGTTGTTATGAAGGACGAGACCAGCGCTTACGTTGTCCGTGAGGTTCTCAAAGAGGGGCCAACCGTCCTTATTACAACGGCCATTCGCAAACTTGGTCACCAACTTATGACCCGGCTTTTCACCCTAGACGTTGCCGATGATGCGAAACAAGTCAAGGCGGCGCTGGAGACACAAGCGCGGCTGGAGATCACCGGGGCGCGTGAGGTCGACCCGGCGCTGATCGCCTTTCAATCCCTGCTGCAAGCACAAGCGCCTTGGGATGTAGTTATACCGTTTGTGTCGCCTTTGGCAAAGGAGATCAGCAGGGCGGCAGATGCACCCCGCATATTGCGGGACTTCCAGCGCGTGCTGTCTCTCATTAAAAGTGTGGCCGTCCTACGTCACCGGCACCGTCAGCGTGACGAGAAAGGGCGGCTTGTGGCAGAGATCGAGGATTACCAGACAGTATATGAACTTGTGGCCGAGATGTACGCGGCGACTACCACCGGGGCGAGCAAGGTTGTCCGGGAGTCCGTTAACGCTGTCCAGGATCTACGTGCTGAACTGCCAGATCGCAAAGTCACCTATTCAGTATTGGCGAAGGAGTTGGGCGTCCACCGGCAGATCGCTAAACGTAGGGCAGACCAGGCTCTAAAGTTATCTTGGCTGGTGAACAACGAGACCCGGAAAGGACACAACGCGGATCTGATCATGGGCGAACCGATGCCACCGGAGACCGGCTTACCGTCACCTGTCACACTGGCGATCACCTGTCACACCCCATGTGACAGAGATTGTGACAAACTTACGGAGGCTGTAAACCTTGCTGCTGCTGGGATTGACGACACCGGCGAGGATGTTTGTAACACTGTCACACATGAAACCGATGTTGATTCTGATTCATGCACATTAATTGCGGGGGCGATCTAGATGAACGCGGTCCTTGAACTTGAGCGCGCCGGTTATTCGCTTACCATTGATGGCGATCAGATTCGTTATACTCTGGCACCTGGGCGAGAGGTTGACCCGGCCACAGTCAAGCCCATGCTGGAGGAGTTGCGGGCGTACAAGGAAGATGCAATCTCCTACCTGCGGGAGCGAGACAACCTGCTGCTTACTCTGTCCGGCGCGGACCCGGACGAGGAGGCCCGGGCAAAGGAGCAGATGCGGCGCCTGGGATACTTCCTGATGCAAAGCAGGGCGCTGGGCGAGCGGATCGCCGTTGTCGAGCATGACCGCTTCCGGATGAATGTTCCCCAAGGCATCCCGTCATATAGCCTGAAGGAGATCCGGCTGCTTGAGCAAGGCGTCAAGGCTGGGACAGTCAAAACCATCGGAGACTTGCGGCAGATTCATGCAGCAAAAAGAGAGATGAAAGGGGTGATCGTGAAATGACAGGTTTGATAAGGCTTGCTGATGTGCCGGAATATACGCCGCGTGGCGTCCGGATTGTGGCCGGGGAAATCCTCTGTTCTACCTGCGGAAAACCGGCAGACACGTTGCATCTCGTCCTAGATGGTAATAGTGGTCACTACCTCAAAGCAGGCTGCGAGGATCATGATCCCGGCGGGTATTGGTTCACCGTCAAGGACTTAACTGAGCGGTTCGAGGAGTGGCTGCCACACTTGGCCGAAAAGCGGGGCAACATGCTTGAGGCGTTGATCACCGGCTTAGGCGAGGACGGCCTGAAGTTGATTCTTCAGATGCGGTGTTGCTCCAGATGAAGGAGATAGAGGTCCGGTTGCCAAGGTGCACCCTGATCCTGACCGAGGCCGAGATCCTGCAACTACTCAAAAGCAATATCGGGATATGGCAGACAGCCCTGGTCAGGGGCAAGGCGGTAATGCGAGCAAGGCAGGCGGAGAAGAGACAGAAATTATTTCACGTGAAATAAATCAAAAACTACATCGTTTTGATACCAAAAACATTAAAAAGGAGCGATTTCAGATGGAATTTAAAAGCATGGAGAATTGTTGCTTAGGGCGTGCCGGGGGGATAGGCCGCGCGATCGCGGTCAAGTCAAACCTGCGAACCGGTTCGGACTCTGAAAATAAAAAATGTCCCCAATAATATTTCATTATAGCCAAGTGGGTAAGGGGATCTAATCCCGCAAGTCGTTGTCTCCGGAACCGGTTGGCCCATTCGAACGAGACTTTTTCCCAAAATGAAAAACATCGGGGGGATTTCAATGGAGTACAGCAACATCTTAGTGTCAGAGAAAGCGTTGACCGGAATGCGGCAGCGGGGCAGTGACCTTCAGACTCGCTTTATGGAGGAGCGGGAAGCGATTAATGTCCTGAAGGAGCAAATCAAATCTGTTCTTGCGAACTTGGGCGATGCCAGTTCTCTGGCGGCGCTGCGCGGCGAACTCGCAGCTCGTCAGGAGTTGTCTGATGAAGCCTGGAGGCAGCGCAACAAATCAGAGACAGATGCCCAGATTATTGCTGACCAGATCAAGGAACTGCACAGAATGGCAGATGACTTGAGGCAGGCCATTGCTGAACACGAATCCAGGATGTTGAAGAGCAACTGGGAATCTCAACTGATCGATATCGAGCGTCAGCAGGGCATACTCCAAAACGGACGCAAGGCAGACGAAGATAGACTAAAGCAATTTAAGGAAAGCGGCGCCCAGAGACAGTTGATCCTTAACTATGAGCAGCGCCTAGCGCGCGGTGGCTACTGGTCTGATCAGGAACTCGACCTAAAACACAAGAGAAGTATCATACAGCAGGGCATGGGGCAGGATGCGCGGCAGTTGGCCGAGCTCAAGGAGCGGCTAGCCCGGCTTGAGCAGGAACCAGAGTAACAGGCAAAACCCTGATGCCTCGCGGCAGTAGGGGGTAAGGGGTGTAAATCCCTAGCAAGTCAAGGCGGAGAACCGGTTCGCAATTCAGCGCAAGGTTTCGCGAAATTGGACATAGGGGGGTCAAGCGTCAAAAAGCCCCTTGGATCAAAATCAAAAAGGAAAACGAGGTGGTAGATCGTGGCAGAGGATGTCGGCAGTTTGAATGTGAAGATCGTATTTGATAACCAGGGCTTCAATACAGCCCTTAGCCAAACGGCGCAACAACTGAAACTCACCCAAACCGGTTTTCAGGCCGCCGCCGCCCAGCTTGGAGGCTTCGGTGCCAGCACGGATGCGCTTAAGCTCAAAGCAGATATGCTGACGCAAGAAATAGCCATCCAGCAACAGAGAGTCGAGCTGTTAAGTGCCGCTGTTCAGGCCTCAGTCGAAGCCAAAGGTGCCGATGCCTCTGCAACCGCGAACCTGCAGATCAGGCTGAACCAAACTAACACCACACTCGGGAACATGAAAACCGCACTGGCGGCCACCAATGAGCAACTGGCAGCTCAACCAGCACGGTTTAGTCAACTGTCGGAGGGCGTAACTGGAGCTCAGGCGGCCTTTGGAAAGCTACAAATGGCCTTTATGGGTCTGGCCATGGCAGTCGCCGGAGCAATGGGAATTTCGGCGTTTGTGACTAAAGCTGCTGATGCCGGCGCACAAGTCGAAGAGCTATCGATTAAAATGGGCGTCACAACCGACCAGGCCGCCAAACTGCAAACGATGTTCACCGCAGCGGGAACCAGTGGAGATAAGGTTGTCAGCACTCTTGACCGGCTCGACAAGAGCTTGCTGACGGCCGGGGCATCAGGCAATGCCACTACCCGGGCTCTTGATACCTTCCAGGTTTCACTGCGAAATGCCGATGGTAGCCTGAAGAGCATGCCTGATCAACTCCAGGCCCTGGCCGATGGCTACCAGAAGGCTACGGCCGCGGGCCAGGGGCAGGCTTATGCTTCAACAGTCCTTGGCCAGCGCGCTCAGGAACTGCTCCCCCTGCTGGCCCGCTACAATGACCTCGCTACTGAGGCCGGAAACATCAAAACGATCTGGACTCCAGAACTGGCTGCTGGCGCTCTCTCCACAAAAGAAGCCCTCAGCGAGATGAATACCCAACTTTCACAGGCGGTCGACGGGCTTGGCGCTACCTTGATGCCCGTTATCCAAAAGGTGGCCGCAGCAATCACTAACATCGCCGGTAATATCGTTGATTGGATGAAGGCTCATCAACAACTTGCTGCCACTATTGCAACTGTAGTCGCAGGACTTACCGGGTTTATTGCCGTCGCAGGCTCATTAATTGCTGTGGTGACGGCGATCAGTGCTCTCAGCGCTCCCATCACTTTAGTTGTGCTGGCTGTTATGGCAGTAGGAGCCGCTATCGGCGCCCTTGCTATCGCCTGGAACCGAGACTGGGGCGGCATTCAGGATAAGACTAAAGCCGTTGGCGGATACATCGCTGCTATCTTCACCGAAATGGTGGACAACATCGAAGAAAATTTCGATAAGTTGAAGCAGTTTGTCTATGATGTCATCAACTCAATCATGAATTTTGTCCAACCTGCAATCAATGCTTTAGGCAGTATTGCTCCTGGGCTAAAAACAGCTTTTGACTCGGCGCATGATGAGATTGCCGGAAAGTTATCTGATCTGAAAACTACAATAGCAGAAACTGGGGAGAAGGCCGCAGATGCAGCAGCAGTAGTGACTGAAGCGGGAGACAAGGTAAAAGTAGCTTTCTCAAAGTGGGATTTCAGCGGCGCAAAGAACGATATTGATAACTTCTTCACATCTTTCAAAACGTCCATAAAAGGTATTACTCCTGACGTGGATGGCCTCGGAGATGGCCTTGATGGCCTAGCCGCCACAACCGGCAAAGCACAGACAGCCGAACAGCAGGCGGCCGCCACCACCAGCCTATTAAAACAGCACCTGCAAATCCTGACGGCTCAGGCCGACCTGGCAACCGCCGCTAATCAGGTCTACGGTAATAAGACTGCCGAGCTGACCGCGACAGAGCAGAATCTTAGCCAGCAGATCGACGTGCAGAAGCAGATCGTCCAAGCGGCCACGGACAACTATGATAAGTTGGTCAATGCCCGGTTGGAGAACACTTCAGCAGGGCTTGCCGCTCAACTGGAAATGGTCAATGAGGAAAAAACTTTAGCCGATTTGCAGGATAAACTCGACACCACTACCCAGTCCATCAATGACCAGTCCCAGGCACTTGACCAACAGGCCGATTCCGTGAAGGCACTTGCTGATACCTACAACACTGACATGGCCAATGCTCTCGACACCTACACGCAGAAAGTCGCTGATGCCGAGGCTAAAGAAGCGACCGACATCCAGAATGCCACGGATGCCTATCAGAAGTCCCTCACCGACCGTGCTAACGCCCTGATGGATTTTAGCAAGATATTCGATGCTGTGACCACCACCACCGTCGATCCGGGAAGCCTGCTGACCAACCTTCAGGGCCAGGTGACGCAGTTCGAGCAATGGCAGGCCGATCTCCAGAACCTTTCCGGCAAGGGCGTCAGCACCGATATGATCAATCAACTCCAGACCCTTGGTCAAGGCTCCGCGGACCAGGTTCATGCCATGACCCAGATGACCGCCCAACAACTGACGCAATACGTTGCTCTGTGGCAGGAGAAGCAGACGGATGCCAACACCGAAGCCACCGCCGAACTGACCGTGCAGCAGCAGGATATGCAGGCCAAGATTCAGACCATCCAGGACACCACGGCCACCCAACTGACCCAGCTTCAGCAAACCTGGCAGACAGAGACTGCCAAGATTCAGCAGGACACCGAGACGAAACTGACCGACATGGCCAAGTCAGCGCAGACCCAGGGGCAGAATTTCATGGACAACCTGGTCGCGGCCATACAGGCCAGCTTCCCGAAGGTGCAGTCCATTCTGCAGTTGCTTCAGTCGATGCTGGCCACAGTTGGAACGAGCACTACCGGCGGGACAGCTACCACTGTGGGCGCTACCGGGCAGCCGCTCAAACACTATGCCGGCGGCGGTGCGGTAGATAAGACAGTCCGGCTTTCCTCGATAAGGATGAGTATGTGCTGAACCAACCGGCGGTCGCGGCCTTTGGTGGAATGTCAGCGGTGCAGAGCCTCGTGGCAGGCTTGCGCTCCAACCTGGCCGCTATCTCCCCAGGAGCGATGGCCCTGGCCGGAGCAGGTGGGGATACCTATAACTCATATTATAGTATTACCGTCAACGGGAACAACCCGCAGCAGGTTCTTGACTACCTCGACCGACAGCTCAACAGGCGTGGCGTAAAGAAGATGTCCTGATAGCAAGGAGGTGTTCTTGTGAACAAGCTTAAAAATGATGAATATGGCATTTTAGTCCGTGATTTTGTTAATAAAGTCTATGCCGGGGACGCCAGGGGGGTTTACGAGTATCTTTCATCAGAAAACCGCTGCTACATACTCGGAATAGCCTGTGGTATCATCTCTCAGATTTCGGAAGGGACGGGCGGGATTGTTCCGTCTAAAACCCTTATAAAAACCCAGATTGTTGGTGATGGAGTTCAACACAAGGTATGGGAGCAGGGCATGCAAAATGTAACAAACCTGTGTTGTGTAGCTTCCAAGCAGGAGTGGGGCGAAGGCCTGCCGGAGCGATTGGTAATTGCACCCGCTGAGTTCCTCGATGATGGCAGAATTCGTGTTAAGGTGTCAAAACAGGTTGAGCGAGACGGCGTCATATTGCTTCAACCAGAAAAGGTTACAGAAATATATCTGGTTCCAGACATAGCTCATAACCGTTGGCTAGTTGATTTTTGGGGACTTTGGGGACTGTAAGGGTTCCTTGAGTTGGCGGAGCAAATACCGCCGATATTTCAAAATAATTTTAAGGAGGAAAAGACAATGATTGACCTGCGGCCGGCTAAACTTGAAGTGTTAATGGATCAACAGAGGACAATCCAGTTCGATTTGAACTCGTTCAACACCTTAGAGAAACATTACGGCGATATTAACAAGGCCCTGGCTGAACTTGAAAAGATCGGCAAAGGAAAAGATTACGTGAAAACGATCACCGTGTTCATCTGGGCAGGGCTTGCGACCGACTTTGAAGAGAGCAAGAAGCCTCTGAAGGTGGAAGAGGTGGCGCAATACATCGGCCTGGCCGGATTGAACGCGCTGGGGCCTGAGATTTACAAGGCGATTGCCGCAGAAGTGGCTGAATAAACGCTTTTCCAAGCGAAGGACGAGAGCTGCTTCATACAGCTCTCGTCTTTAATTTCCTGCCAGGCAGAACATGAAATGGAGAAGTTCTAAGTCAATTTAGACTCTATCAGGTCCCTTGCTGCCTGGGCATCCTTTTTACTGAGCCCCTTAACTAATGATGTTATCCCTGCCGCCGAGGTTCACGATCTCGAGATCGGCAGTGATGGCACGATCATAGACTGCTACCGAAGCGATCCTGGAATACACGATCGACTTTCTAGTCTTGGAAATACCGAGCATCCCGAGCAGACCACGACGCTGCTCAGATGCCACGCTCTGATCTGTAATGATCAGTTCCTGCTTCCACGTGTTCGATAGAATCTTGTTCCCTTTAAGTCTCATCAATTCTTGCACTTTATACCCTCCGTTCTATTGATTTCTGTTACTACAACCCCACCAGTTATGTTCTAACCATCTTCGCCACATGTTTCCATAATCCTTTAGAACTGCATAAGAATTAGCAGGAAAAGTCTCCCTCTTATCGAATATTTTAAGCGGAAAAGAGGGGAGTGATAATTGAATGTGTGACGAGGATTTAAACGAAGAAGATTTGGTAACATGCGGCGAACAGTGCCCTTATTGTGATAGTAAAGACGTAAGAAAGACAGGCTTGGGGGTACTACTGGAAATCAGCCAATGAAATGGCAATATCAATGCAAGCAATGCAGTAAGTTTTTTTATGTAATGGAACATCAAAAACAAATCTAGACTTTTCTTACAAGCAAAAATCATTACTAAAACCCTGTCGGCATCGTGCTATAATCGTCTTGATAATAGGCCAGTCAAGGGAAGGCGGCTGTCTATTGGCGATAAAAGAGTCTGAATTAACCCCGCACGATCTCTCTCCGAATTGGTGCGCCCTGATGTATTGCATCATGACCAGGCATAACCCCGAAAAGGTTTTAGACAAGGCCCAGTCCAAATTTGGACTGAAAGACAAAGCCCGGCCTGACGCCACACCACCAGAAGATCCGGCAGCCGCTATCCTGAGAATAATTGAACTTCAGAAAAACTCGGAGGCTATAGGGGCGCGATCTGCAGAAGATGCACCGGCAGTTTAGTATTGTGAGTTACCTATTAAGGTGGGGAGGTGAGGAAGTGGGTAATTGGGTATGGGGCATGAACGGAACGGTAGCTATCAACCTAGACAGGATTGAAAAAATCACAATTGCGCCAGCATCAACTGGTGATTCATTTTTGGCATATGTAAACATTAACGGAATTCCATTACATGCATTACGAGAAGGAACTAGGGAAGAGTGTAAGGAGTTTGTTAGAGATTTGATGGTGGTTTTAAATAAGCAACGGCCACCAGACGGATTTCGGTAAAAACATCATTAAGTTTTTTATTCTGAAGATCCGCCCCTTCTTCCGCCGTAATCCATCGAAGTACCCTGAAAACCAGACAGGCTAAGGTATTCAGGCGTATTTTAACCCCCCTTAAAACGCAAAATAGAGGCTTGCTTTTTGGCGATCGCCAGGCTGCCAGCGCCGATCTGTTTCCTGAACCGGTGCAGCTCGTCATCACCGGCCCCGATCGGGGCTCCGGACCACCTGGCCACCGAGCGACAACTCAAATTGATTTACCGGGATCCCTGTGAGGTAGTGGCAGGGTCGACACCCCCTTGCCGGCCAGCAGGGTATCATTTGAACAGATACCCTTTAAGTGAGCGTCCAGGACAAGTCCAGGGGGTGTCCACGATCACGGATACCGTTTACCAAAGCGGTAAATGAGCGGTGGTCAGTTTGACCACAACCCAGCATCGGTCAATCTGTCCGGCACCCTAGTTTCAATCGAGGGTGCAAATTCAACTCTTACCCCCCAGGGGAAGAGAAAGCCCGGGCAATTTAACCCGGGCCTGATTATTTCACGTGAAATATTTTTACTTCAGGGAGTCTGCTTGCTCCTGCTCGCCCTCGATCTCACATAAATGAACACCGTTTTTGCGCATGTAGGGGTGCTCATCCGGTAGTAAGATTATAGCCATCGTAATGTCTTTTGGGCAAAAGGTAAACCTGGCATCCCTGATCTCGTCTATAGTGGGATACCGATTCTTACAGAAGATCGAAAGGTGCCAGTGACCCTGATCATCTTTAGAAACGATAGCTTTGCGCTCACCCTTTGCATAGGTCTCTGCGCCCGGCGGTAGCTCTGGTGTTTCGATCCGGAGCCAATCATGCTCCGTATTAATGGGCATCCCCATTCCCCCTTTGTTCTTCTGTAGCTGGTCTTTTTGGTTCTTTCTCCTACTTCAGGCCGAGAGCAGGTGCGCGGCGAGTTGGAAACCGTCTTTGAAGGCTTTAATTGTATACTCGTCGATAAGCACGAAAATATATTCCCCGAGGAGGCCTTCCATGATCTCCTCAGCTTTCTTCTCTTCGATGCCGGCCCGCTCCAGAAGGCTGACAAAGCCCACTTCAGCGACCGGCATTAAGAGTTCCTTGTGCTCCAGGCCAAACCGTGTCTTCGCGGCCTGGTCTATTTTAAAACCCGTAGCCGCAGATCTGTCGCCAACCAGCCATTCACTGAAAGCATCCCCGATTTTGTCTTCATACTCCATTACTGCGAGGCCTCCTTCCTGTTTTCAGGTGCCATACCAAGCAGATGCAGCATGAGCTTTGCGCCATCCTTGACACCTTTGGAATATGCCGCGTCCAAGTTGTCGCCCATCACGCCTAAAACATCGGATTGGATAGCATAAGCGTCGTCAGAGCTCAGACCTTTTTCCTGAAGTACCGTTTCAAGATCGATGCATTTTTCCTTGCAAACACTGGCTTCGCAGCGGCGATCACTAAGGAACTCCTCAAAATCCTCTGACATAACGTGGCCAATGAACTCCATGCTCAGTCTCCTCTCGTTTGTTTGTTGCAAGATATTGAACCGTTCTTCTGGCGCCCTGGCTTGTCCCAGGGCCTGTTTTGCCTAAAGACCACCTCCTCCTCTATCCCTTAAATGTTGCAGAATGTTGCATCATGTACATTATATACCTTAGGAATATTTTTGCAAGTGGCATCATTGAATTATTTATGGCTGTATGTTAATCTATGTTGCAGAAAGGGGAGAGTATATTGGGACTTCTAACCGTTGAACAGGCTGCAGACTATTTAAAAATGTCTCCTTATGTGGTCCGACGGTGGCTCAGGGAAGGAAAGCTGCCAGGGTTCAAGGTTGGCCATGACTGGCGCATCGATGAAGCGGACCTGGCTGCTCTGATTGAGGAGGCCAAGGCGAAAAGCAGGGCAGACAAAGCGCAGAATAGCCTTTAAACGAGGCGCAAGGATACGAAATAATAGATTTGTACTATCAGGCAAAATGGCCCCGCTTAAAACGCAAATATGGGGGATGTGACGTACAATGGCGAGGCGGCGGACTCTGTTCAGCAGGCCCAGGCGCACCCTCTACAGCGCAGCTCGGACGCTGGGCGACCTGAGCGCAATCCAGGGGCAAGTGGGCAGGCGGATTGCCCGCCGGCTGATCGGCAAGGCAACGGGGCGGATAATAGGCAGGCTGTTCAGGTAGAGAAATGGGTTATTTTTTGGAGGGGGGGAAGTTGGGGGGAGTTTTATCAGTTTGTCCCCGAAAATTACCTCAACATACCTAATCTATGAGAGGAAAAATCTAAATATACCAAGCATTTCAGAAAAACTCCCAACAGTGCATAAAGCACTTTGCCAGTTTCCTAAACCGCGTGTCGTAGGTTCGAGTCCTATCGGGCGCGCCATAGAAAGTTAGACCCCGCAAGCAATTGCGGGTTTTTGTTTTATGCAGGGGGTGCATAAAAGAGGGAGTTGGGCCTAAATTGAGCCTAGTCTTGCCCAAACGATACCGAACAAGACCGAGAAATACTTAATTCTCTCTCCTAAATAGCACGAAGTAAGTAAATATGTCTCAACAACTCCTCAACTATGCCACAACATGCTGGCAAGCCCCCTGGACCATTTTGGTCCAGGGGGCTTTGGCCTAGCTTTTATAACGCAACCATGTAAAGGCCGTCTTAATAAACACTATAAACGCTCAATGATTTTCTTATATCGCTAACATCGTTAATCTCAAAAATATCTCTAAGAAGCTTAAAGTAACGTTTGATACTTTCTTTTGATATTATATTTTGTGAAAGCTCATTAGCCTTTAAGCCCTTTCGTGCCTCTTTCCATGGGCGATCTTTATGCGTCATCCGCTCAAGAACCTTAGCATCATAATCACCATAAACATCATAAACATAATCTAGTAACTCAATTTGTTTTGAGTCAAATATGGGGATATCAAATGAGGTTCTTTCAATGCTAATGCTCTTATAGCCATAGTCTTGATATTTGCTCCATATTGAATACGAAACAGGTCCATGCACCCAAGCTTGTAAATCGCTTTCAAATAATGGTGCATTATAAAACGCCATAAACCATCCTTGTGCATAAAATACCATCTTTTGTAATTTAAGATTGGTAATGCAACTACCCGATTCTATATCAATTTTGCTAAAAAAATAGTTGGCAACATCTTCAATGTTAAGGGTTGTATTAGGCTTGTAATTTAATAATTCATCCAGCTTACGCTCAATTTTTGTTTTAGCGGTTTCGGTTAGCGAATCTTTCTTACTTTCATAAACTTGTTTCATATAATTTGGATCTTTTAACTTTATTAACATCTCACTATATATCTTTAATGGCGTTATTCCATTTACATACCTTTCAATCGTTGTTTCCCCCCAGCCCAATAACTTAGCTAAAGGTTTCTTGCCAATATCATACATTTCCAATAGTTTGTTAATATCGCTAGGGCTTACTAAGCCAGCTTTATCACGGTAGGCTTTATTAGCAATTCTAATATTAATATCATCTAATTCGGGAATATATATTTCATTATCGCATTCATTACAATAAGCAACCTTGGCCTTATAAGCAATTTTTACTCCCTTAATTGTAGTCGTTACATCCTTTTCTTTAACATTAAATGGCACTTGTTTATCGCAATTGTAGCAATATTTACAACTATCACTCATAATACAACCTCCTTTAAAGATAAGGGTAAACCAAATCACGCTCCTTTTCATGAAACGATAAGCACACAACCTTGCTTCTAATTTTTAATTTAATATACACCTCCTCATCTAAAAACATCTGACCAAATATCCACACTATTTCATTTAAAAATCTTGGATCATCATCATAATCTGTATATGCGTAATTCGTTATGTCCAATTTAATAAGTTCTTCTAATATATCGCTACTTACTAAGTTATGCTCAACTCTGAATTGGAAAGTTTTGTCTTCGTCTAAATTAGCTTTAAGGATTATATCCAAATTATTCAAGCCGTCTGAGCTTGATAACAATCTTTTCATCTCCGAAAGAAAACTTTCAACCTCTTATTGGCTGTTATGCGTTGTCATCACTCCCCTATAGTATGCTCCTCTAATAGCAGATGATACTATTTTTAGTATACTACCCGCTCAAAAGTTTTGTAAAGAATAATTTACAGTAAACTTTGATACGCTGCTAACGAACCAGCAAAAAAGCCCCCGGCGGCCGCGATGGCCGCCGGGGTTTCCGGTTATGCTGCCAAAACTTTTTGTTCGTTACTTGGCATTCCTCTGATTGCGAGCCCTGGCGATCGCACTGTCTAGTTTATCTGCCGCAGCCTTGTCGGCGCTCTTCAAGAAGTGGGCATAAATGTTGCCGGTGGTGGACGTGTTGGCATGACCGAGCCTGCCGCTGACCTCCTTGAGATCTGCGCCCTCTGCTATAAGCAGGGTGGCCGAAGTGTGCCGGAGCCCATGGAATGATATCGGTGCAAGATTGTGCTTTTTGATGAACTTGGGGAACCACTGGGATGGCCATTCAGGATGCCCGTGCCTGCCGTCCCAAGTAGTAAATACCCGCTCCGATTTCTGCCATAGATCCCCCAGTTTTAGCCTTTTCTCGGATTGCCAGGCTTTGTAACGCTTTAGCACTGGTACAAGCGACTCTGGCATCGAAATGGTCATGATCGACGTCTCATTTTTTGGGGCCTTGGTGAATGACCCTTCCCCGGGAAGATACTGGCTGGCTTGGCGTATGTGAATGACTCCCTTTGCGAAATCCACATCCGGCCACTCGAGACCCATTATCTCGCCCCGGCGCAGGCCGGTAAACAGTGCCAGATGAATGAGCGCCTGGTATTTTACTTTTTCTTTATCTACTGCATCCAGGAGAGCAGCGATCTGTTCCTCATCGCAGCAAGCGGCCTGTGTCTTTTTAACCTTGGGAGCCTTGACCCTTGATGCAGGGCTGGAGTGGATGATCTGCCATTCAACGGCATCATTAAAAATGGTCGATAACAGCCGGTGATGGTGCTGAATTGTCCGCTCGGATAGTTTGCCAGGCTTTTTATCAAGCCGGATCCTTCTTCCTGTAGGTTGGCGTAAAAGTCGAGGAGATGCGTCGGCTTGATTTTATCGATCTTTAGGTGGCCCATGGCCGGCAGAATCCGGGAGTCAAGCATTTTCTTATATCGGTGCAATGTCTTCGGCGCCAGGTTGGTCTCGGCATAGTCTCTGTAATGTCAAGGAATATATCACGCAGTAAACTAACATATTATACCATTATCAAGCAAACACTCTAAACATATAGCATAGAGGACGGTTGATGTAAGGCAAAAAAGCCCCCGGCAGCCGCAGCCACCGGGGGTTATCGTGTTACTTTAAATATTTCCTGTCCGCTACTTTGCTTTTTTCTGGCGGAAGCGTCACGCAAGATGGCGTTGCAGGATATCGGACGCCTGCCGGTGGTGGATGGAGAAGGTTTGCAGAGAGTGATGAACCCTCACAAGAACGAAAGAGAACTAACATCACCTATCTCAGCGTTATATTTAACTTTACTTATGATTTAATATCAGATAAAGTTTTAGAAAAAAGATTCCGCGCCAGGACGGGCAACTGATAGCGGCTAAATGACCGATAGGGGGCTTCGAATCGGCATCGCCTGATTGCCGGTGCCAAGCATCTCACGTGAACACTCACGGATGCGGAGGAGGAATGAACCTTGATATCCGAAACGTACCTGTCTCCGCTTTGGATTTCGCTTAAAACTGTGCTGACTGCCACGATAATCACCTTTTTCCTGGGGATTGCCGCGGCGCGCTGGATGGTAGGCTATCGCGGCCGGTTGAAGAATGTCATAGACGGGCTGTTCATCCTGCCCCTGGTCCTGCCTCCCACTGTGGTCGGCCTGGGCCTGTTGATGCTGTTTGGCAAGCATGGCCCCATCGGGATGCTGCTCTGGCAGCTCGGCGCCACCGTCGTCTTTTCCTGGACGGCGACTGTGATCTCTGCCGTGACGGTGTCCTTCCCGCTGATGTACATGACCGCCCGTGGCGCCTTTGAACAGATTGAAACCAACATCGAAGGAGCGGCGCGTACGCTCGGAGCCTCCGAATGGAGGGTTTTCTGGTCGGTCACGCTGCCCCTGGCCTGGCCGGGGGTGGCAGCCGGCACTATCCTGGCGCTGGCGCGCTCCCTCGGCGAGTTCGGCGCTACCTTGATGCTGGCAGGCAGTATCCCTGGCCGGACGCAGACAATCCCGGTGGCGATCTATTTTGCCGTGGAAGCTGGGGATATGCACCAGGCCCTGGTATTGGTGCTGGTGGTGCTGGCCGTCGCCTTCGCATCCGTCCTGGCCCTGGCCTCTTGGAAAACAAGGATTCCGGTGCTTGGCAACGCTCCTGAAAAACAACCCCTGCCGCAAGAATCAGAGGTCGGAGGCAGGATGTCAGAGATTGGCTAAAGATTTTAAAAGCACTCATAGACAAGCACGCAAGACTTTCACGGCACAAGTAAACTACTGCATGAATGAAAGACGATGTGTGCAAAATGTGACATATTTCTTGCATGCCTTGTGACACAAGGCATTTAGCCTTACGGGGGTAGACAGTTGCTCGAAGTCAGTATCCAGAAGACATTGCCCGGCTTTAGCTTGAAAGTATCTTTTTCCATCGATCAGGAGATTCTGGCCATTCTGGGGCCATCCGGCTCCGGCAAGACCATGACCTTGCGGTCCATTGCCGGGCTGGTTAGGCCCGACGAGGGCTATATCAAGCTGAATGACAAGGTGCTGCTGGATTCGGCGGGCGACCTCTGCCTGCCGCCCCAGGTGCGCCACGTCGGCTTTGTCTTTCAAAACTATGCCCTGTTTCCTCACCTGAGCGTCTACGATAACATTGCCTTCGGGATACGCCACCTGACTCGCCGGGAGATCGACGGGCGGGTTGACCGGCTGCTTCACAGAATGAACCTGCAGGGATTGGGGCGCCGGTACCCCGGGCAACTGTCTTCGGGGCAGCAGCAGCGGGTGGCTGTAGCCCGGGCCCTGGCGCCCGAGCCGGAGGTGCTGTTGTTCGACGAACCCTTTTCGGCCCTGGATGCCCTGGTAAAAGAGCGCTTGGAAGACGAGCTCCTGACGATTCAGCAGTTTTACAGGGGTGATGTGCTTTTTGTCACTCACGATCTGGCTGAGGCCTACAAGCTCAGCTCTAAAGTCGCCGTTTATGAGTCGGGACGCATCCTCCAGTTAGGCAGCAAACAGGAGGTGATCGAGGCGCCGGCCAGCCGCACGGTGGCTCGCCTGACAGGAGTCAGGAACCTGATGGATGGCGTTGTTGCCGGCATCGAGGATGCGCATGCCCGGGTCAGGGTGCCCGGACTGGGGGCGCCCTTGAGGGTGGCCCTGAAGAATGGGACATGCTTGAGACAGAACCAGTCAGTTACTGTCGGCATTCGCCCGGAATGCATCAACGTAGCTGGCTGTGCCGGAGAGAATATCTTCCTGGGCAGGGTTGACCAGGCGGTTGAAGGTGTGGCCGGTATCAGTTATCGCTTCCAGGTGCAAGGGGATGGGGTGGGCAAGTGCCATCTGGAGGCAAACTTGTCCAAATCGGCGGCGCCGGTGATGCGCAGCGGCCAGGCGTGTTACCTTTGCCTGCCGCCCGAGCGGTTATTCATCATCCGATGACAAGGACTCCACTTTTTCATATAGTATGGCAGGGATTTTAGTGGTTGGTGATTGGTGGTTAGTCGTTAGTAAAAATCGTTATCGCCCGTTAAAATGTTGCTTGCATCCGTGCCTGTAAAACATCTGAAGCCGCCAGCAAAAGCTGCCGCCTTTCGTTGATGCCAGGTTGGCGTTTAAATGATAGCCGGTGCGAGCGATCAGCATGCAAATTCCAACGACCAACGACTGACGGCCGACGACCAATTGAGTGGAGGGCTAAGGCTCGTGGCTGTCTTTCTCGATTGTGCGGCCGCTGCGTCCGAAGTGGACGACAGGAGAATCGTCCTCAAATTTAAGAGATGCCCGGGCACATGGATCTACTGCAACTATCCGGAGCGTCTCCCGGCTGCTGCCTTGGGCGACTCCGGCCTGGGCAATAAATACCTGAACAGGGCTTTTGTAGACGGCGAGGCGCAACTCTTCGCCTCATACCTCAATACCACCGGCGGCGACCTCTTTTTTGGCGTCCTCCTCCACAACCCCGGGAATGCCACGGCCAGGGTGATCAGGCAAGCCGTCGGGCATCGCCATTCCGGAAAGTATCCTGACTGGTGTGATGTGCAGGGCGGGGTCTGGGGCGACTTCTTTAACAGCAGCAGTGAGGAGGTCTTCGCCGTCCCTTCGGGAGAGAGCGTTTGGATCTTCGAGGGGCCGGCGCCGAACAATAAATTTTTCAATACCGTCCTGGCTCTGCAAACGGATATGCTGCTGGAATGCCTCGTCTACGCCTATCGGAACCGGGCCAATATTGATGGAACAGCCACCTGTTTTCCATGGACGCCGGGATCCAAGCAATACCGGGGAGTGGGAGACTCCTACGCCATAGAGACTGCCATCGGGCTGCATCTCAGCCGGATGCCCTGCCATTATTACACCTGCAGGTGTGGCAACAATCCCGACGAAATAACGCCGATCTACGACACCTGCGCGGACGCCTGGCGATGCTGTGCCTGTCCGGACAAGAACCTCGGCAACTGGGGGCTGCACTATCTTTTTCACGTTGTGGTTGTCAACGATACGGATGCTGCGAGAGTTGTCCGCGCTTATATGGGATCGGACGGGGGGACACCGGGCGCCGATGTGGTGATCAGATTTGGCGGTATGGTGAAATGGTGCTGCCTCGATCGGAAAGAATGGTGGAACTGGCTGGTCGATTACATCCCTGCCGGTCAAAGCAGGGTTTACAAGTATCAGTTCATCCATGCGGCCAACAGCACCGCCCCCGTCTTGCACAGTTGGCAGTCGGGTTGATTAAGACTAATTTTCCCATACTTCTTCCAAGACGCAGATGAATGCGTCTTTTTTATCAGCACCTTATTTGTTGTAATAAGAAGGAAAAGGCAAATATCCCTCGAATGTTAAGAACTGTGTCGAATGGTGGTCAAGAGCCTGCTGTGTTAGAGGAAGGGAAGGTACCAGCATGCCCGAGATCGAAATGGCGCTACGGGCGATTCTAGAGGCCACCGGGTCTGCGGCCGCGATCGCGGAGGCGGATACCACGATTTTCCTGGCCAATGAGGAGTTTGCCAAGCTTTCCGGCTATTCGAAAGAAGAGGTTGAGGGCAAAAAAAGCTGGAGCGAATTCGTTAGCCAGGACTGTTTAGAGAGGATACAGGAGTATCACCGGCTGCGCCGGATTGTTCCCGGCGCCGCTCACAGAAAATACGAGTCAGAGTTCATCAACAGGCACGATGTCGCCACCAGTACCATCGTAAGCGTTTCCACGATCCCGGGCACAGGCAGGAGCGTCATATCCTTCCTGGACATCACCGGGCGCAAACACGCCGAAGAGGAATTGAGAGAATACCGGGGGCACTTGGAGGAGATAGTCGAGGCCCGGACGGCAGCCTTGCAGGAAGTCAATTCCATGCTGCAACTGGAAATTGCCGAACGCAGCCGCATTGCGGAATCACGCGGGCGCCTGGTCGATATTATCGAGACGACGCCGGATATCGTCGCCACTCTTGATCTGGACGGCTACCTGACGTACTGCAACAAGGCGGGGCGCCAGATGCTCGGCGTTGGTGAGCGGGATGATATCACGGGCATCCGGGTTTCTGATTTTCATCCTGATTGGGCCAAAAGGATCATCCAGGAAGAGGCCGTCCCCACTGCCGTCCGCGACGGCATCTGGAGCGACGAGACGGCTTTTCTGGGGCGTGACGGACACGATGTCCCCGTCTCCCAGGTATTCATCGTTCACAAGCGCCCGGACGGGAGCATTTCCCACCTTTCGACCATTGCCCGGGACATCTCGGAATCCAAGCGGGTAGAGGAGCAGATCAACAGTCTGAACGAGGACCTGGAACGCCGTGCCCAGGAACTCAGCGCCGCCAATAAGGAATTGGAAGCGTTCGCCCACTCCGTATCCCACGATCTCCGCGCTCCCTTGAGGCGCATCCATGGCTTTAGCCAGGCGCTGCTTGAGGATTATGCAGATAGCCTGGACGGGCGGGGGAGGGACTATCTGGAGCGGTTGCATGCATCAAGCAAACAGATGACCCAGTTGATCGATGACCTGCTCGACCTGTCTCGCATCACGCGCTCCGAGATACGCCGCCAGCGGGTTGATCTGAGCGCCATGGCGCAGGCGATCACCTCCGAACTGCAAAAGACAACGCCGGAACGCCAAGTAGAAATAATCATTCAGGTTGGGATGACGGTTAAGGGCGACTCTCACCTGCTCCAGGTGATGTTGGCCAACCTGCTGGACAATGCCTGGAAATTCATCAGCAAGCAGGCAACGCCCAGGATCGAGTTCGGGGCAGTGCGCACCCGGGGCAGGCACGTTTTTTACGTGAGCGACAACGGCGCCGGCTTTGACATGGCTTATGCCGACAAGCTTTTTGGCCCCTTCCAGCGCCTGCACTCACAGGCTGAATTTCCCGGTACCGGCATCGGCCTGGCCACGGTACAGCGGATAGTTCACCGCCACGGCGGCCAGATATGGGCCGAGAGCGAAGTGGGGAAGGGGGCAGCCTTTTACTTCACTCTGTCTTGATATCCAGGCCCGGCACTAATGTATTTCGGTGGCCTCCTTGGGAGCGCCACATATTTGTTCCCTGTACTGAAGTAATTTAGGAGCTTTCTGGTAGCTTCACATATTTGTATAAAATGGATACAGCAAAATGCCCTTCTTATCGCCGGGTAAAAGACGATATATCGCGTCCAGAGGGCACCCGCTTGCATTAGCGCCCGCCAATTCGGGCCGACGTGATACTATAGGGGCAGAGGAGGAGCTTTCGATGAGCGTTCCGTTGCGGCTTCTGCTTATTGAGGATTCAGAAGAAGATGCCCTGCTGCTGATACGCGAGATCACCCGGGGTGGATTTGACGTCCGCAATGAACGCGTGGAAACGCCTGAAGCTATGGCTGACGCCCTGATCAGCGAGGGCTGGGACCTGATCATCTCGGATTATATACTGCCGCGGTTCAGCGGCCTGGCCGCTCTCAGGCTGTTTCAGCAAAAGGGGTTCGACCTGCCGTTCATCATCGTATCCGGTAAGATCGGCGAGGATATTGCAGTGAGGGCCATGAAGGCAGGCGCACACGACTATATTTTAAAAAACAACCTGTCGCGGCTGGTCCCCGCCATCAACAGAGAGTTGCGCGAGGCCGCCATGCGGCGGGAACGTAAGCGGGCGGAAGAAGCGGTGAGACAGAGCGAGGAACGCTTTCGCGCCCTGTTCGAGAACGCCCCGATGGGAATTGTCATTAAGCGCCACGGTCGCATAATTCTTGCCAACCAGGCCTACATCCACATGTTTGGCTATGAGAAGGAGTCCGAGATTCGCAACAAGCCTTCGATTGACCATATTGCCCCGGAATGCCGGCAAGAGGCTGAAGAGAGTATCAGACGGCGTGAGATGGGCGATGCCTTGCCCCGCTTGCGCGAAACCCTCGGCTTGAAGAAGGACGGCACAGCCTTTCCGATCTACATCGAGGTGGCCCGGTTCGATCTGCAGGATGGCTCTGCAAACGTGGCCTTTGTGAGCGACATTACCGAACTCAAGCGGTCCGAGGAAAAGCTGCGGCAGAGCTACCTGGAACTGGCAAACATCTTCGATCAGACTGTGAAAGCGCTGGCCTCGATCACGGAAATGAGGGACCCTTATACTGCCGGCCACCAGGTCCGGGTGTCGAAGCTGGCCTGTGCGATAGCGGCGGGGATGGGTTTATCGGAGGATCGGATCAAGTCCATCAGAATGGCCGCCTCCATACATGATATAGGAAAGACAACGATTCCTGCTGAAATTCTCAACAAGCCGGGGGCGCTGAACGGCATCGAGATGTCGCTGGTGCAAAACCACGCCTATTCAGGTTATGAAATCTTGAAAAACATCAATTTTGGCGATCCCATTGCGGAGATTGTTTGGCAGCACCACGAGCGGATAAACGGCTCCGGATACCCACGGGGGCTGTTGGGAGACGAGATATTGTTAGAGGCCAGGATCCTGGCGGTTGCAGATGTGGTTGAGACCATGTCTTCCCACCGGCCCTATCGCCCGGCGCTGTTGTTGAAGCAGGCGCTGGACGAGATCCGGCAGCAAAAAGGGATTCTCTACGACGTGGGCGTGGTGGATACCTGTTTGCGGCTGTTCGAGACAGGGGATTTCAGTTTCATCTAGACTTGGCATAATCAGGACCCCTTCCCGCTTAGAATGATCCAGGGGGGAGGGGTTTTCATGATTTACCCACGATGACTACCCGCTCTAATGCCCCCGCTTCTCCTCCTCCGCATCCGGGCTAACGCCCGGCCTGAACGCCGGCTCAAGGCTCCGCCTTGGCTGAAAGCCCGCCGGCACACCGGGAAAACGGGCACACAGGTAAGAGCGGCGGGTAAGGCAATCCCCCACTGAAGCCAAGAACTCGTTGAAGGGCAGGGTTACCGCTTCGATCACCATGGCTGGATCTATGTCCACATCGAAGGAGGGCCGCACAGGGATTCCTTGACAACCCCAACAAGTCATAATAAAATGATTTCGATATATGTTGAAATATGAAGATAGGTGGTTGCCGGGAATGTCTGCCAACAGCAAGGAAATTCAACGCCTTGCCAACATTTATAAGGCCCTGGGCGAGCCGACCCGCCTGCAGATCGTCAAGTTGTTGGCCAGAAATAAGGAACTCAGTTGCACTGAACTCTCCGAGCGCCTGAACGCAAATAACTGCTCCACTTTGTCCCATCACCTCAAGCTGCTCACGGACTGCGGTCTGATCAAGCTGCGCAAGGAGGGGACATACCACATCTTTAGCCTGCAACTGGACGAGGTGAGGCATGTCGCGCCAGGTGTGCTGGAGTTATAGACCCTGTCATGCCTGCCGAACAGGGGAGCCGGCTATACTGCTGTCTGCATGGGCATGGAAGACTTCCATCCGTGTAAGAGTCGATGCGCCACGGCTTTCCTATCATGTTTGACGAAGCAAAAGCGAGCGTTAAAGAGAAAGTCTTTCGATATATAAATATGTATGGAAATACAAATATAAAGTGGGCAATATGCCGTCGCATCGGGTTGGATGAGCAGCAGGTTTAAGGATATACTTGAATCCAGGAGGGATACCCTCTCCTGGGTTTCGTCTCAAGTGAACCGGAACTGCTTTACGGAAAGGAGGGATTTGTTTGCTGAGGAAGAGATACATGCTTCGGGCCACCGCCCACTGCAAGGAAGGCTGCTGACTATAGTCCCGGGTAAGACCTAAAACTGCCCGCTCGTAAGGCGACCCGGAGGGGTCGCCTTTGGCGTATAACTGTATGTGTACCTGACCTTTTTCCGCGCTAGACGACGCCGGCATGGAAGCGTTCCCGCAGTCGGGGCTTCTCGATCTTGCCGGTGGGGTTGCGGGGCACCTTGTCGAAGAACACACGGCGCGGGCGCTTGTACCGCGGCATGGCCTCACAGAACTCCAGCACCCCGGCCTCCGTCAATTGCCGCCCGGCCTTGGTCTCCACGATGGCTACCGGCACTTCCCCCAGGCGCTTGTCGGGCATGCCGATCACGGCCACATCCTTGATATCCTCGTGAGCCTGCAGGAAATCCTCGATCTCCACCGGATAGATGTTCTCGCCGCCCGAGATGACCACATCCTTCTTGCGGTCGACCAGGTAGATGAACCCGTCCTCGTCCTGCTTGCACATGTCGCCGGTATAGAGCCAGCCGTTCTTGAGGGCGGCGCAGGTGGCGCCGGGGTTGTTGTAATAACCCTTCATCACCCCCGGCCCCCTGACGATCAGCTCCCCGACCTTGCCGCAGGGCACCGGCCTGCCGTCGTCGTCCACGATCATCGTTTCCCAACCATGGCCGGGCACACCAATAGCGCCCACCTTGTGGATATTTTCCAGCCCCAAGTGCACACAGCCGGGCCCGGTGGATTCGCTGAGGCCGTAGTTGGTATCGTACTGGTGGTCCGGGAAATACCTCAGCCAGTTCCTGATCAGGCTGGGCGGCACGGGTTGCGCCCCGATGTGCATCAGGCGCCATTGGTCGAGGCGGTAGTCGTTCAGGTCGACCTCGTCGCTCTCGATGGCGTCGAGAATGTCCTGCGCCCAGGGAACCAGGAGCCAGACGATGGTCGCCCGCTCCTCCGACACCGCCTCCAGCACCCACTGGGGTTTGACGCCGCGCAGGATCACCGCCCTGGCGCCGACGAGGAAGCCGCCGAACCAGTGCATCTTGGCGCCGGTGTGGTACAACGGCGGGATGCACACGAAGTTGTCCGCATGAGTCTGGCCATGATGGGTGTTTTCGGTGATGCAGGCCGATACCAGGTTGGCGTGGATCAGGATGATCGGCTTGGGAGTGCCGGTGGTGCCGGATGAGAAGTACAGGGCGGCCTCGTCCTGATCGCTGATGGCAATGCCAGGATCGGTGGCGGGGGCGCCTGCCAATACGCCGAGACAGTTCTCAGCTCCGGCCGGACAGTGGTCGCCGACAAAGATGAGCCTCTCCAGGCAGTCGAGCCGGTTGCGGATCTCGGCGATCCGCTCGGTGAATTCTGGTCCGTAGAAGAGCACCTTTGCCCCGGCAGCCTCGATGCACTTCCCGATCTCCTCCGCCGTAAACCGGAAGTTCAGCGGCACCGCCATCGCCCCGGTTCTCAGGATCCCGAAATAGATCGGCAGCCACTCCAGGCAGTTCATCATTAAAATAGCGACCCGGTCTCCGGGCGCGACACCGCGGGCAATCAGGGCATTGGCATACTGGTTGGCCTGGTCGTTGAACTCTAACCAGGTGATCTCCCGGCGCCGCCCGGCGGCCGGTTCTCTTTCGATGAGGCTGGTTTCCCGGGCGTATTTATGGGCGTTCTGGGCGAGTATCTCTGTGATCGGCATAAAAACAACACCCCCTTGTGGCTTAAAGTGGCCTGAAGGAGATATTGGCTATGAAGAGTCGATATTAAGCAATCGCTGTCCTGCCATCCTGCTGATCCTTCCCGCCTGCTCCGGACGTCAAACGGTCTTCCCGCAAGCTGTTGCTTGTTTTTCATACCCGTACTGCCCGGGCGCCCTGATCGAGAACTTCGAGCGGGGGGCGTCCCATACTACTGTAATGCTAATATACTACGAATAGAACCTTGAATTCTACGTCTTTTTCTAAAATCCTTCCCTGAAAAAAGAACCCCTCCTCGGGAATATTCCCCCGAAGAGGGTGTGTCCCCGATGAGGGTCTGCATCCGGAAGGTTACCACGATGACTACCCGCTCTAATGCCCCCGCTTCAAAGAAGCGGGGGGATAAGAGCGGGTACGTCCCTGGATCATCGATTTCTAACCTTCAGTGGGGAAAGGCAATCTCCCACTGAAGCTAAGAACTCGTTGATAACCGGCAAGATGCAGGCGCTTAATACCTGCTCCTGTTTTTGGCAAAGCAATCGCTGCAGTAGACAGGGCGGTCGCCACTCGGCCGGAACGGCACCATGGTGTCGACGCCGCAGGCTGCGCATACTGCCGGATACATTTCCCGCTGGGTTGAGCGGGAACCACCACGCCCGTTGCCACGGTTCTGCTTGCGCGATGCCCGGCATTCGGGGCAGCGGCTCGGGTCGTTGGTGAACTCTCTTTCCGCAAAAAACTGCTGTTCAGATGCCGTAAACGCAAACTCTCTTCCACAGTCGCGACAGGTAAGGGTTCTGTCCTGAAACACTAATAAATCCTCCTCAATAAGTTATTGCCCAAATGGGTTAGGGGATTCACTTTCTTTTTCCCCCGGCCATCAGGCAATCCAAGAAGGGAAATATCGTGGATCTCACTAAACCTATCTACTTTGAGCTAGCTAATTTTAACACTCTAACGAGTATCTGTAAAGTTTTTTTCAGGATTTTGATAAATTACTGTCGTGGATTCCCTAAAATGGTGCTCGAACGGTTGCTCATCATGGATTGCCTTTGTAGTTCACGCGATCAGGATGGTTAATTTCTCAGGCTCTGGATGGGGGCGGGGATCCGGCCGCCCCGCCTGATAAATTCCTCACAGCCATACTGGCTCACCCGCATTACCGGACCCGAACCCAGCAATCCCCCAAACTCCACCAAGTCGCCGACCTCCTTGCCCGGGGCGGGGATGATCCGCACCGCGGTGGTCTTGTTGTTGATCACCCCGATGGCCGCCTCGTCGGCGATGATAGCGGCGATGGTGCTGGCGCTGGTGCTGCCTGGCACCACGATCATGTCCAGGCCTACGGAGCAGACGCTGGTCATGGCCTCGAGCTTTTCGATGGTCAAGGCCCCCCTGCCGGCGGCGTCGATCATGCCCGCATCCTCGCTGACAGGAATAAAGGCGCCGCTGAGCCCGCCAACATAGGAGGAGGCCATGGTGCCGCCCTTTTTCACCGCATCGTTCAACAGGGCCAGGGCGGCGGTGGTGCCGGGGGCGCCGCACTTCTCCAATCCCATCTCTTCCAGGATGTACGCCACGCTGTCCCCGATGGCCGGGGTCGGCGCCAGGGACAGGTCAACGATGCCGAAGGGCACCCCGAGCCTGCGGGAGGCCTCCTGCGCCACCAGTTGCCCCATCCGGGTAACCTTGAAGGCGGTTTTCTTGATGGTTTCCGATACAGTTCCGAAATCCGCCCCTTTCACCTTTTCCAGGGCGCTCTTGACTACCCCGGGCCCGCTCACACCCACGTTGATCACACATTCCGGCTCTCCGATGCCATGGAACGCCCCGGCCATGAAGGGGTTGTCTTCGGGCACGTTGGCAAATACCACCAGTTTGCAGCATCCCAGCCCGCCCCCGGTTGCGGTCAGCCGGGCTGTCTCCTTGATCACTTCGCCCATTTCCCGTACCGCGTCCATGTTGATGCCGGCCTTGGTGGTGGCCACGTTGACCGAGGCGCACACCTTTTTGGTGGTGCTCAGCGCCTCCGGGATGGAGGTGATCAACCGCCTGTCGCCCCCGGTGTAGCCCTTGTGCACCAGGGCGGTAAAGCCCCCGATGAAGTTGACCCCGACCGTCTCCGCCGCCTGGTCCATGGTGGCGGCGAACTTGACGTAGCTCTCCTCGTCACTGCTCTCCGCCACCAGGGAGATGGGGGTCACGGCGATCCGCTTGTTGATGATGGGGATGCCATACTCCATCTCGATCTCCTCGCCCACCCCGATCAGGTTGCGGGCAAGGCGGGTGATCTTGTCGTACATCTTGCTCCTGGCTGCGTCTCCGCTGGGATGGCAGCAGTCCCTGAGGGAGATGCCCATGGTGATCGTCCTGATATCCAGCTTCTCCTCCTGGATCATCTTGATGGTTTCAATAACCTCGAACGGGCTGAACAATTAGAATCTCTCCAATCTATCGTAACAGAGGTCAGAAGCAACCCCGCACTCAACATGGGCGCAATCAAGGTGATCACACAATCAGGGTGAACACATTTAACATAACACCGAAGAAGTCTCCCGCTTCTACAAGCGGGAGATGAATTCGGCAGCTTAGCTTGTATTCTAATTCAGTGGGGGTGCAGACCCCCACTGAATCCCCGAGCGAAGCGCGGCATCCGACTTCCGGTCTGCGGGCTTTCAGATCCGGTGCATGGAGTTGAAGATATCCTCGTGTTGGATCTGGATACTGAGTTCCAGTTTGGCGCCCAGATCTTTCAGCTCCTCCGACAGCCTGGAAAAGGGGATGTTGGCCTGGGAAATATCCACCAGCATCACCATGGTAAAGATCTCCTGCATGATGGTCTGGGATATGTCGAGAATGTTGACGTTGGCCTCGGCCAGGATCCTGGTGACCCCGGCGATGATGCCGACCCGGTCCTTGCCGATCACGCTGATCACCGCTCTCATATGAGCCCTCCTTATGCCGCCAGTCAAAATCAGGGATAAGAAGCATTCGGCATTGTTTCAGAACCGGGGATGTCAGGCCGAACCACACCGGGTTCGCGATCTCACCGGAATTGATAAACCTCTCCCATGCCGAAAAAATGAAGACGTCCTCGTGCTCGTTTGTTAAAGGTGTTTGTCAAGACATTTTCCCACCTCCACGTTAAAACAATAAAGTATATATGAGGCGTAGGGGTACGTAGCCTTTCAACCAATCATATATACCTTACGACAGATAGAGTCAAGATCCTGCTTGAACTTCCTGTCAGACTGCGATCGGTTCAACAAGTTCTTGGCTTCAGTGGGGGATTGCCTTCCCCCCACTGAAGCCAAGAACTTGTTAATACAGTGACGTAGCCGCTCTTACCTGGGTAGGGGATGAATCGCCATCAGTCCCCAGTAAAACTTTTTTGACACACGGAACATATGTGAGGTACAATATAGCCAGTTTTTTGATAACCGAAACTATGTGGTTCCCGGAAGAACTGCTTGCCGGGGTAAAAGTTTTGAGCATCAAGGATATCCAGATGGAATCTTGGATAAAAATCTTCAAGCAGCGAAGTACCTTACACCGGGTAGTACCTGCCACCGGGTGCCCTAAACAGCCCCGGTGGATAGTCTTGCCCATTTTTATGTTTAAGAAGGGAGGCGCCGTTAACATAATGTAAGGTAGGAGAGGCAATAGAGGGCACATGTTGGTTCCCGGATGCGGGAGTCGACGGGTCGTCCCCCGCATCCGGGCTTACGCCCGGCCTGAAGAATGCGGAGCACAGGTCGGCTGAAAGCCCGCCGGCACACCGGGAATGCGGAGCACAGGTCGATCGGCGGAGGAGGTTGTAGGTATGAAGGTGGCGGTTGTCTATAAGAACGACCTCCGGGCGCATAAACTGGCCCTGGAGTTGGGCGATTTTTTGATAGACAGGGGCATCGAGTGCTGCTTGCTTGACAGTATGAGGCTGGCGGACACTGCCGCCCGGTCACCGGCAGACCTGATCTTCGTCCTCGGGGGAGACGGCACCCTGCTGCAGGCCGCCCGGTGCTTCGCCGGCACCGGGACCCCGATCGTCGGGGTCAACCTGGGAACGGTCGGGTTTCTGAGCAGCGTCGAGCCCGACAACCTGCAGCCTTGTGTGGAGGCGATGCTGCGCCAGGAGTACGACCTGGAGGCCAGGATCATGATCGATGCCGCTGTCACCAGGGACGATCAGGTGTTGTACCGGGGTACGGCGCTCAACGATGTGGTACTGAGGTCGCGTGCCCCCCACACCATTCTGGTCGATCTGAGGATTGACGGCAAGCCCCACACCACCTACCAGGGGGATGGCGTCATCTGCGCCACTCCCACCGGCTCTACGGCCTATTCCTTCTCAGCAGGGGGCCCGGTCATCGATACCGGCCTGGAAGCCCTGGCGATCACCCCGATCTGCTCCCACCTGTCATCCTCCAGGTCGCTGGTAGTAAGCGCCTCGTCCCAGTTGACTTTGGAACTGGATACCGACTACAGCACCGACCTGGCCGTGGATGGCCTGGAAGAGTTGTCCCTCCTGAAGGGCGACCTGGTGCAGATCGAGCGTTCATCACTGGTGACCAACCTGGTGCGCCTGCAACAGGTAAGCTGCCTGGAGCGGATCAAGCGCCTCAGAGGAAGTTCGAAGCGCGATGTTCAATTTTCATAGAAAACTTGGCTTACCAAGCTATAAGCCCGGCACTAAAGCAATTTAGGAGGTTTCTTGATACATTCACATATATGAACAATGACACATATTGCAGAAGCCTTTCATCAGTGCCGGGGAAACCCTTTCGAAGTTCGATATTCGACCCTCGAGGATGGTTTGGCCTTTAGCCAATCCCTTCTTCAATCGAACCTCGGGAAGGGGCAGCAATCATGAAAAAACAGGAGGCATATCCATGTACCGGATCATCGAAAAGCAAGACCTGACCCCGGCGATCAAGCTGATGAAGGTAGATGCCCCCGCCATCGCCAGAAAAGCGCAGGCCGGCCAGTTCATCATCCTGCGCCTGCACGACCGGGCGGAGCGCATCCCCCTGACCATCGCCGACTACGACCGGGACAAGGGCACGATCACCATCGTCTTCCAGGTCGTCGGCAAATCTACAGAAGAACTGGCCACCTTGAAACAGGGAGACAGCATCCTGAACTTTGCGGGGCCCCTGGGCGTGCCCTCGGAGATCGAAGACTACGGAACGGTGGTCTGCATCGGGGGAGGTGTCGGTGTCGCTCCCATCTACCCGATCACCCGCGCCTTGCACCAGGCGGGCAACCGGATCATCTCCATCATCGGAGCCAGGTGCGACAACCTGCTCTTCTACGAGTCCGATATGCGCAGCGTCAGCGACGAGTTGCAGGTGGTGACCGACGACGGTACCAAGGGAAGGAAGGGCCTGGTGACCGACCCCCTCGAAGATATCCTGAAGTCAGGGAGCAAGATCGACCTGGTCATCGCCATCGGCCCCGTGCCCATGATGCGTGCGGTGGCCGGACTCACCAAAACATATGGGGTTAAAACGATCGTCAGCCTGAACCCGATCATGGTGGACGGGACGGGCATGTGCGGATGCTGCCGGGTGTCGGTGGGAGGCGTACGCAAGTTCGCCTGCGTCGATGGCCCGGACTTCGACGCCCACCAGGTAGACTTTGAAGAGCTAACGAAGAGACAGCGGACATACAAAAAAGAAGAGCAGGCCTCTAGCGAGCACTATCATCAATGCGCCTGCGGCAGGGAGTGAGCGAAATGGCTGAGGAAAGCACAGGGAAAGAGCGCGAGGAAAGCGCAGAGAACGAGATGGCTGAGGAAAGCACAGGGAAAGAGCGTAAAGGGCGTAAGGAAGTGGTAGCACGTAACGCCATGCCAACCCAGGACCCGCAGGTGCGGGTCCGCAACTTCAACGAGGTCGCCACTGGATACACTTGGGAGCAGGCTCTCTCCGAGGCCGGGCGCTGCCTGCAGTGCAAGAAAAAGCCGTGCAGCAACGGCTGTCCGGTAGGAGTGGACATCCCCGGTTTTATCGAGTTCATGCAGAAAGGCGATTTCCTGGGCGCCGCCAAAAAGATCAAAGAATCCAACAACTTGCCGGCCATCTGCGGCCGTGTCTGCCCGCAGGAGGGACAGTGCGAGAAGCTCTGCACCCTGGGGAAAAAGCACGAACCGGTGGCCGTCGGCCGCCTGGAGCGCTTCGCGGCCGACTTCGAGCGCCGGGCAGGCACAGAAATACCGGCCAAGCCGGAGTCGTTAAACAAGAGAGTGGCGGTGGTCGGCTCAGGTCCGTCCGGCCTCACGGTGGCGGCAGACCTGACCAGGATGGGCTACCAGGTCACCGTCTTCGAGGCCCTGCACACGCCGGGAGGCGTGCTGGTCTACGGCATCCCCGAATTCCGGCTCCCGAAGGAGATCGTCAGGGCGGAGATCGACTACATCAAAAAGCTCGGGGCGGAGGTCCTGGTGGACTCCGTGATCGGAAAGATCCAGTCGGTGGACGAGCTGCTGGCGGACGGTTTTGAGGCGGTGTACATAGGCAGCGGGGCCGGGCTGCCGACCTTCATGGACATCCCCGGCGAGAACCTGAGCGGGGTCTACTCCGCCAACGAGTTCCTCACCCGCACCAATTTAATGAAGGCTTACCTGTTCCCCGACTACGACACCCCCCTCAAGGTGGGCAACAGGGTGGCCGTGATCGGCGGCGGCAACGTGGCCATGGACAGCGCCCGCTGCTCTCTGCGCCTGGGCGCCGCAGAGGTCCACATCATCTACCGGCGCTCCGAGAAGGAGATGCCCGCCCGCCGGGAAGAGGTCGAGCACGCCATCGAAGAGGGCGTTCACCTGAACATCCTCTGCAGCCCGATCAGGATCATCGGGAATAAGGACGGTTGGGTCGAGGCCCTGGAGTGCGTCCGCTTTGAACTGGGCGAGCCCGACGAATCAGGCCGCCGCTCCCCCATTCAGATCAAGGGGTCGGAGTATACCATCCCCATGGACACGGTGATCATGGCCATCGGCAACAGCCCCAACCCGCTGATCTCCAAGACCACCCCAGATTTAAAAACTGGGCGCCACGGTGTGCTGGTGGCAGACCCGGACACCGGGGCGACCACCAAGAAGGGCGTCTATGCCGGCGGCGACATCGTCACCGGGGCGGCCACCGTCATCTCCGCCATGGGCGCCGGCAAGATTGCGGCCGCCGCTATCGACCGTTACCTGAAAGGCGTCGAATAGCAGGCTTAATAGCCTGGAGTCGGATGAACAGGTTCGGCAAGGGTCTTCGGCGTCTGAGCAGCACGCCGCCATAGATGGCAACGGACTCCGGCCGGGCCATTAGAGTCGGTTAGTCTTGAAGGATGATACGGCCTATTGGAATATGTTGCGTAACCAGTGTGCAGTTAATGTCTGTTGTGAGCCTCCGGGGCAAGCCCGGAGGCGTTTCATTCATCAGAGTCTCTATTCTCATGGCGCTGAACGAGTTCAACCTTTTCTCCCGAGGGGCCTCTGAAGAAGAAAATGTAATCGAAGACCCGGAGGGCGAAATGGTTAACCACCCCGTCTTGACAGGACGCCTGTTGGCAAGCCCAGCATGGCTGCCCGGGCGCAACTTTCCGGTCGTTAAAGGGGATACTATGCCAGAACGGCCCTGATCATCTTTGGATCCAGGGATGTCCCTGAAATAATGCAGACTTGCAGAGAACTGCAGCAGCGGGGCGTGCATAGCATAGAGATAGACCAGGCCCTGCACAGTGATATATTCTTGAACGAGGAGACGATTGGCAGGGCGACGGAGCAGTTGCGAGCATGGTTCAATTTGAATTGACAATGAGGAAGCGGAGGTTTAAGGGCAATAGTGGAAGAGCAGAAACAGGAGGCCTTATCCGAAGACTTCTCCCCCGCGCAAGCGGCAGCAGAGCTGAAAGAGATGCTGGAGGAAGTTGCCCGGGAGATCGTCACCCTCGAAGTATTGCGCAGGACCCTGCTGACCGGGGTGATCCGGCAGCAGTCCGGGATGGGCGTCGAGGAATGGCTCCAGGCTGCCGGGAGCCTGGAAACTCTCATGCAGGCCCTCGGCCGGCCGGGCCGGATTGGGGATGTGAACAGGCGGCGCCAGATCATAGCAATGCTGGCGGAGTGGAAGAAGAAGCTGGAGCGGCTGGAGTCATGCTTTCAAATGGCCGCCCAGTTGGCGGGGCACTACGTCAAGGACCCCGCTGAACTGGCTGGGTCGCTGGATGTCCTGGCTCATCGCCAGCAAGTTGTCCGCAGGCTGATGGCGGAGATCGAGCAGATCGAGCGCAGTTGAACGAAAAAATCCTTCCATACCATGAAAAGTGACCACCCAAAGCGGGTGGTTTTATTTTTGATGACCTTTACAAAGTTTTAAAATGCGGTTAATACGAGCCTAACATTTGCCTGCCATAATGTAAGTAACCAAAAGCGATCCCCCCTCTTTATAAAGTACCGCTCTTGAACGAGAGCGGCACATCCACTCATAATAGGAAGTTCTAGACGTCTAGACCTTGAGGTGCGGAGCATGATCGACAAGGAGAACGGCATTCCCTATTACCGGCAACTGATGCAGATCATCCAACAGCAAGTTGCCAGGAAGGAGTGAGGAGCCAGGCGAGCAAACAATTCGAAAAGGCGCCATGCGGTCGGCCATACAAAGTTCGCTGGAGACACCAAACCTAAAAAATGAAAGGAGTATTCACGTGAAAAAAGTCCCCTTGTTACTGGTAGGCATTCTTCTTTTGTCGTCTCTCTTGGCGGGGTGCGCAACCACAGCATCCACATCGGTTAAAGAGCCCGATACCATCACCATTGCCTGGACGCCGAATAATGCGTCAGATAATCAGCAGCAATTCCGTGCGGAATTCGACAAGGTCATTGCCGATGCCACGGGCAAAAAAGTGCAAGACAAATTAACCACTGATTACAATATTGCCATGGCAGCCCTAGATAGCGGCGACGCCCAGTTGGGCTATTTCGGACCTTTCGAGTACATGACGGAACACGCAAAAGACCCCAAGATCGTGCCCCTGGTGGTCGCGAGCGGGCCTTCGGGAACCTTGAGTGACGCCCTTTACCACAGCCGGCTCCTTGTCAGGAAAGGCGATGAAGGTCAATATCAGTCCGGCAACGGTTATGCTCTTGACAACCTGGTCGGGAAAAAGATCTCCTTCGTTTCCACCAGTTCGACGTCCGGATTCAACGTGCCGGCAACAGCAATCGTGGGCTACTTCTCCAAGCAGGACAAGTGGAAGAGTCTGACCAAGGACGACCTGATGCAGGGTGGCAATGGCAAGTTCTTCAGTCAGGTGATTTTTGCCGGCTCCCATCAATTATCCTTATATAGCTTGCTGACGGGTAAGGCCGATGTCGCCGCGGTGGACGATATCGATGTGGCAGGCTACGTGCAGCTTGCCCAGGGAACCGACGAAGCCCCCGGGGCGGTCTACACTGTCAGGCAGGACGCTGCCGATCCGTTCACCAAGCTTGGCGGCGCCCAATTCGTGATCATTGATTCCATACCGGTCCTGAACACACCAATAGAGGCTAATAGCAACGTGTTGAGCCAGGAGACTCTTGACAAGATAACGCAAGCACTCACCTCCAACCAGGTAACGAATGATCCGCTGATATTTGCGCCTCAAAGCTCTCAATACGGTATCTTCACCCAACCGGACCGGTTCCTGAAAGTAGACGATGCCTGGTACAATCCGCTCCGACAAGCTCTCGGCATGGCATCCTGAGGGGTTGAACATGAGGAGCTGGTCTTGGCTTCAGAGGGGGACTGCTTTTCCCCCACTGAAGCTTAGAGCCAGTTAATTAGGGGCGCGCCCATGTACTCCGCATTCTTTCAGGCCAGGCCAAAGGCCTGGATGCGGAGGAGGGCACCCGGCTCTTATCCCACCGCTTCGGAGGAAGCGGGGGCATTAGAGCGGGTAGTCATCTGTGGTCAAGGTCAACCATATCCATGATGAATGAGAAGGGTTGTCTCGACGCCCCTCCCCCAAGCAACTCGCTTCGCTCGGGGATTCAGTGGGGGTCTGCACCCCCACTGAATTAGAATACAAGCTAAGCTGCCGAATTCATCTCCCGCTTGTAGAAGCGGGAGACTTCTTCGGTGTTAGAAAAACGTCACCAAATATTATAGCGGTACGACACCGGTCCTGGCTGATGTCAGCTTTTCTGTCAACGATGGTGAGTTTGTTTCCGTGATCGGTTCTTCAGGATCGGGTAAATCAACACTTCTCCGTTGTATTAACCGGATGGTCGAGGTGACCAGTGGGGAGATCTCCTTCGGAGGTGTTGTTGTTTCCAGGCTGGGGAAAAAGGATCTGCGGAAAGTAAGAACAAAAATCGGTATGATCTTTCAACAGTTCAACCTGGTTGACCGGATGAGCGTGATCGAGAACGTGCTTCATGGCAGACTTGGTTATAAGTCAACCCTGGCGGGTGTTTTGGGTAGATACACCCACGAGGAGAAATGGCAGGCCTTGAGAGTTCTCCAGATGCTGGGCCTGGATCAGCAGGTTTATCAGAGGTGCGACCAGTTGAGCGGCGGCCAGAAACAACGGGTGGGTATCGCCAGGGCTTTGGTGCAGAATCCCAAAATGATCTTGTGTGACGAGCCGATTGCTTCGCTGGACCCCAGATCGGCGAAGATTATCATGGACCACCTGAGAAGTATCTGCACAGACATCGGCATGACCCTGGTCATCAGCTTGCACCAGGTAGATATGGCTCTGAAGTATACCGACCGAATTATCGGCCTTAA
>JBEKFU010000015.1:0-24823 GCA_050013155.1 Thermacetogeniaceae bacterium
CCGGGCCAGGACCGTGGAAACACGGCGCTGTAGCTCACCTAGAGATGGTAAGACTCCGCTTTTGCGGAGCGGTCTCGAAAGGTGAGAAGCCCCCGGGCTTGTCCCGGGGGAGGTTCACTGTTGTCATTAGGTAAATGAACAAAGGTCGCAGCTCGGTAAAATTAACCCCACCTTTCTTTAAGTAATTTCTGTATATTAGCAGTGGTTTTTCCGCTACTTCATCGCTGGTTACTTTTTTAAGTAACGCTACTGCCTCACATGCCTGCACTACCTGGGCTGGCTCGTTCGAGTCTGTTTCCAGCACTGTGCATATGATCCCTATCCTGAAAAGCCGTTATGTTGAGAGCTACCATATTCTGTATATCCAGAAATGTTTATATCTGGAGCGTCGTTAAGGTTTCAATCCATCTGCCAGTTTTTATAGATCAGCAACTCTTCAAGTATCATTTCTAGCCTTTGTTGATCCAGTGACTCGTTCATAATCGCTATATAGAAGTATAATGCTTCTTTTGGTAGACTAATGGGTTCTAACTCAATGCGCATATTTGCAGCGTAATCATTATCTTTGAATTTATTAAGTAGCAGGTGAGTCCAGTAATTGTTTCTGGCAAAGGCCAATTTATAATAAAATTGTGCCAGGGGGCGTATCATTGTTGCGGCCATCATAATTGCATGGCACTTCTTTTGAGAGATACGCTTAGAATGGAGTATGATTGATGCTAACTTGTTGTCCAAACACCGGGTATCAAGTGCATTTACTGCTTCTTTACCGTCACAATTTAAATAGTCAAGGGCCAGTTCATGCGCAGTTCTTTTTATGTTTCGAAGCTTTTTATGGTTAATCTCAAAAGCTACTAAATCCAAATGTAACCAATCTATGATTTGCTTTATGATATAGGCAACATCATTATCGACATTCTTTTGCACTAAATAAATAATGCTGTCATACGGTAACCCCGCAATAGGCCCCTCTCCAATGAAAGTAAGGACATTTTGTACGGCATGGTCTTCATCCTGCCCCAGTTCATAGATCGCTTCCACAGAGTTCATGTGACATGTATCCAGCACCAGGAGATCTATGTTTTTTCCGGTATCCTTTTTCAGCAGATTCAAGGCTTTTGCCATTTCCGGAAGCCCCATGATATATGGAGTATTCTGGCTGTAATCCGTCATCATTCCAACAAATTGAAGGGCATGGCCTCCTAGTATCAACATGTAGCGCCTGGCAGGATAATTTTCCATGCCCCATTTGATAAAATCGTAGAGGCTCCGAGGATGGGCCATATTGATGTTCCCCAAGTCATTAATTAAATCAGATTGATTTTTCTTGATATAATATCGCCTTGCCCCAACCCATCTCTCATCGGCATCAGGCAGCATGTCCACGGGTCTCAGGATTCTGATCAACTGCTGGTTTTCCCGCCCTATCTGCATTATTACATTTACGTTGTGACTTGAACCGGTTTTTTCCGCATCTAACTTAGCCTGCCACATTTCAGGCTCCAGTTCGTTGTTGCCGTTTGCGTAAATTAGTAACGTCCACTGCTTTTGCGCATCTTCAGCCATTCATATCCCACCCTGTATTATTAACATATTATGTTAAACAAACAGTCATGGCCCCAGCCTGTTTATGAAACCCACAGTAACCACATAATGCCATTTTACATATAATAAAAAAATGAAAGGTGGTGTTCTTTGTCCCATGCCACAACCACCAGTAAACCTTGGAACGGCAGGCAATTTCGCAGTTCTGGCCGGCTCCGGGATCACCAACACCGGTCCGACCACGATTACGGGGGATGTTGGGACTTTTCCAACCACAACAGAAACTGGCTTTGGTTCTGTTACATTGATCGGGACGAATCATGCGGGTGACGCTGTCACGCAGGTGGCAAAAACCGATTTGACCACCGCATATAACGACGCTGCCGGACGAATACCTGCTACCACCGTATCCGGAGACCTCGGAGGGCAAACCCTCGTCCCTGGCGTCTACAAATCCGCGTCCTCACTTGGTCTTACAGGTACTCTCACGCTCGACGCCCAGGGCGACCCCAATGCCGTCTTCATCTTCCAGATGGGTTCCACGCTCACCACGGCATCGGGTAGCAATGTGAATCTCATCAATGGCGCCCAGTCATGCGACATCTTTTGGCAAGTTGGCAGTTCTGCGACGCTCGGAACGGGTTCTACCTTCAGGGGAAACATCCTGGCTTTGACATCAATCACAGCTACGACCGGTGCAACGGTGGATGGCCGATTGCTGGCTATGAACGGCGCGGTCACATTAGACACTAATACCATTACAGAAGCGACATGTGAAATTCCTCTGAGTCTTACCAAGGTATGCCCTACTCCCACTCCTCCGAACACCTACTTTAATGTCGGAGACACGGCAACCATCACCCTTACGGTTGCCAACGGCGGCTCTACCGCCACCGGCGTTACGGTGTTGGATCAGATTTATATACCGGCGGATGTGCAGATCAGCAGCTTAACGACTGTTCCGTTGGCAACTTCAATCACCCCTCCAACGGGGCCATACTCTGATACCAACATATTGATTACCTGGACCGGATTGACCGTGCCCGCTTTTTCATCAATACTGTTGACTGTGACCTTTACCATCTTGGCCGCCACAACGCAAGGTGACGTGATCACGAATGTGGATGCCGGCATCACAGTATTAAGCGGCACCAGTCAATTTACGTGCACCATTCCGGTCATCGTGCCACCGCCACCGCCACCGCCACCGCCACCGCCACCGCAAACCAGTCGCGCCCGCGGTCTCAGCATCCAGGACTGCGAAACTTTTACCCGTAACTTGAAAAAGTAATTAGGGATCGCCCGGTAGGATTTCCTACCGGGCATTTTCGCGTCTTGTTATCTAATGAGACTACCACGACGCCTCCGGCGTCACCATCAGAGCATTAAAATGGGTGGCGCGGCGGAAAAATACCCCGAAGATAAAGGCGTTGAGCGAAGTAGCCCAATACGACATGGTCATCAAAATAGTCCGAGGAGCAGCGGACTTCCGGCATCGGAGAGGGACATTACCCTACCCATATGGATTCGAACCGGGGAACTGCCACAGTGATTTTGCTGTCCAGGCATCAACAGAGTTTGCAAGGTGCGGTATAATTACTCTTGCGAGGTTTCGATCGGGCATAGCCCTTTATATGATGAAACCACTCTCACCTGGCTGATGCTATATGGCAATCGGATTCAAGCATGATCTCGTATAATATCTTCTTATTGAGCAGAAATTGAAAGGATGATCCGGATGATCGTGTTTTTGGCGTCTCGACTCTTTTTTAATAAGAACATTCTGGATGTGGTTGCGAAGCAGACGGGCGAGACAATCCACGCATTTTACGGTCCCCAGGAGGCCATGGAAGTATTGCCGGATGCCGAAATTATCATCACTTTTGACAGGCTCGACAGAGATATTCTAAAAACCTGCCGGAGCCTGAAATGGGTGTTCAGCATGAGCGCCGGGGTTGAAAAGCTGCCGCTTGACGAACTGCGGGAAATGGGAGTGACAGTGACGAATACCAGCGGCATTCATGGACCACAGATAGCGGAGCAGACGATGGGCATGATCATCGCTTTCAACCGCTGTCTTGAGCGCTGCGCCAGAAATCAGCTTCAGAAGAGGTGGGAGGTCCTTCCGGTCGGTGAGCTGACGGGGGAGACCTTATGCATTATCGGAGCCGGCAGCATCGGAAAAGAGCTTGCCAGAAAAGCAAAGGCCTTCGACATGAAAGTGATTGGCCTGAAGCGGCATCCGGAAACTCTGGAACATTTTGACGTGGTATGGCCGATTGACAAACTGCACGAAGCCTTGCGGCAGGCTGATTATTCTGTTCTGATCACCCCTCTGACCGATGATACCTATCACCTGATCGGGCCGGAGGAATTCCGGGTCATGAAGCGCAGCGGCATTTTCATCAATGTTTCCAGGGGTGATACGGTTGACGAAACAGCGCTGATCGAGGCGCTCCAAAACGGTTCTATTGCAGGAGCCGGTCTCGATGTGTTTCATGAGGAGCCCCTGCCGCCGGACAGTCCCCTGTGGGATATGGAGAACGTCATGATCACGCCTCATAATGCGGGATCGAGCCCCCATTATATCACCAGAATCATTGACCTCTTCCTGGTGAGCCTGTCTTGCTATAGGCAGGGAAAGCCGTTGCCCAACCGGATCGACCTGAAGAGAAAATATTGAGCATGATCTCCTAGGCTCACGGGATTTCGAACAGGGGTTGCGTCTTGTCCAGACTCTCGGCAGGAACCGGGTGGGAGAAAGGGCTATGAATCGCCCTAATTTTTCAGTAAAAACTACCGATAAAGATCATGTAAGCAAGGTTTAAATTACCATGCGGACGCAGCATTATGAAAAAAACCTGAATCGTTAATTCTCATCGGAAAGTTGATGTCAAATGAGGTTTTCTCGTTGGAGGAACATCAACATGGATAGTAAAAGATCGAAAAAGCAGGCAGAAAAGGTGGATTGCCGGTGTATGGAGGAAAAACTGAGCCATATGGACTCATGTACTCCGCATTCCCGGTGTGCCGGCGGGCTTTCCTCCGCATCCGGGCTTTCAGCCCGGCCTGAAAGAATGCGGAGCACAGGAGTCGAGGCGCCAGTCTCGAGCCAGCATTTCAGGCCGGGCGTTAGCCCGGATGCGGAGGAATTTGAGGCAGTCTTCCAGGCCATGCCGGATCTGTTCATCAGGTTCAGCGCAGACGGCACATACCAGGCACTGCTGGCAGATCGTTCATCCAACCTGTATCTAAATATAGAGGAAGCGCTCGGCAAGAGGGTGGTGGATGCTTCTACGCGACTTGGCCAGCAGTTCCAGCAAGCGATAGAACAGGTCCTGCAGACGCGCTCTCTTGTTGTATTCGAGTATCCAATGTTTATCGATGGGGAGATGAGGTTCTTCGAGGGGCGGTTTTTCCCGCTGCTCGATGACCAGGTTGTGATGGTCGCCCGCAATATTACAGAGCGCAGACAGGCGGAGGAGCGCCTGAGGTATCTGAGTTTCCACGACATGATGACCGGGCTCTACAACCGGTCCTTCTTTGAGGAAGAGTTCAACCGGTTCGATGTAAAAAGGCAGTTGCCTCTGAGTATCATCATCGGCGATATCGACGGCCTCAAACTGGTTAATGACACTCTGGGCCACCAGGAAGGGGACTCACTGATCGTCGCGGGCGCCGAGATCATGAAGGCTTCATGCCGTACGGAGGATCTTGTCTGCCGCTGGGGTGGCGATGAGTTTGCTATTCTTTTGCCTATAACAGATAATGGTGATGCCAAGAAAATCTGCGACAGAATCACCTCGGCCTGCGCAAAAACTGGAGCAGACCTGTTGCCTGTAAGCATTTCCCTGGGAGTTGCCACTAAAAGCTGCCAAGATCAAGAGATCGAGGATGTTCTGCGATCAGCCGAAGATATGATGTATTGGAACAAGTTGAATAGCAATAACACCCGGTTCTCCTTCGATATTTATTTTCAGAGAACCTTGGCCGGAAGGACGCAGGAGACGCTGGAACACGCCCGGCGTATCCAGGACCCCGCCTATATGATGAGCGAAATGCCGGCCTGAAAAGTTGTCCCTCCTGTGCCCACCACACCGTTTATTATCGAACATCATCTTGGCCGTAAACGGTCAAGGCGGGAAGGTAGACGGATGAACAGGATCCTGGCGATTATCAGGAAAGAATTTATACAGTTGATCAGGGATCGCCTGACCCTGGGCTTCGTGTTAATGCTGCCTGTAATTCAACTGCTCCTGTTTGGTTATGGTATCCAGACCGAGGTCAAGCACATCCCAACCGCCGTCTTCGACCAGTCCCTGACGACGGAGAGCCGCGACCTGATCGATACCTTCAGAAACTCGGGATATTTCAACATGAACTACGCAGCCACCAGTTTCGCCGGGGTGACCAGGCTGATCGGCAGCGGCCAGGCCAAGGTCGGGATCATCTTCCCTCCGGACTTCGCCAAGGACCTGCGGCGCGGGGGAGCGACGGTGCAAGTGATCGTGGACGCCAGCGACAACCTGGTGGCCAACCAGGCCGTGGCTGCCGCCAACTCCATCAGCCAGGTCAAGTCACTGCAGGTGCTCGTCCAGAAGTACGGCATCACCGATGACCAGCCCTATGACATCGAGGTGCGGCCATGGTACAACCCGGACGGGATCGCGGCCTACTACATGCTTCCTGCCCTCCTGGGGATGATCTTGTCGATGATGATGATGCTCCAGACAGCCGTTTCCATTGTCCGGGAGAGGGAGCGGGGGACGATGGAACAGTTGCTGGTGACCCCGATCAAGTCGTATGAACTGATGATCGGCAAGGTCGTGCCCAACTTCGTCCTGGGCAATGTCCTGGTCACAATCTCCCTGCTGGTCGCTTCCCTGATCTTCCACGTGCCCATTCGAGGCAGCCTGCTGCAGCTCTACCTGTTGACCATGTTCTTCATCACCGCCTCGCTGGGGATGGGCATCATGATCTCCAATTTTGCCAGGAACCAGATGCAGGCGATGCAGATGACCTTTTTCGTGCTGTTGCCCAGCATGGTGCTCACCGGTTTTGTGTTTCCCCGGGCGGGTATGCCGAAGGTCATCTATTACATCAGCACCATATTTCCGGTAACCTTTTACTTCGACATCATCCGGGGTGTCATGCTAAAAGGGATCGGCTTCCGGTACCTGCTCGGCCAAGTCAGCGCCCTGCTGGTCTTCTCGGTTATTTTTATGACCATTGCCATTCTCAATTTTAAGAAGAAGATCGCCTGACTGGCGCTCCACGGGATACGATGGTTCACTTTTTTTAAAGACGGGGAGAGGGCAGCCGGATGAGAAGGATTCTAGCCATAAGCAGGAAAGAGTTTCTGCAGATGAGCAGGGATCGCCTGACGATCAGCATCATCTTAATGATGCCCCTGATCCAGTTGATCCTGTTCGGCTATGCCATCCAGACCGAGGTCAAGCACATCTCCACCGCCGTCTTCGACCAGTCCCTGACGGCGGAGAGCCGCGACCTGATCGACTCCTTCAGGGCCTCGGGCTACTTCAACATGAACTACGCCGCCACCAGTTACGCCGGGGTGACTAGGCTGATCGACAGCGGCCAGGCCAGGGTCGGGATCATCTTTCCCCCGGACTTCGCCAAGGACCTGCGGCGTGGGGGACCAGCGCCGGTGCAGGTGATCGTGGACGCTAGCGACAGCCTGGTGGCCAACCAGGCCGTGACTGCCGCCAACTCCATCGGTCAGGTCAAGTCACTGCAGGTGCTCGTCCAGAAGTACGGCATCACCGATGACCAGCCCTATGACATCGAGGTGCGGCCCTGGTACAACCCGGACGGGATCACTGCCTACTATATGATCCCGGCCCTCCTGGGGATGATCGTGACCATGACCATGACGAACCTGACCGCCGTTGCCATTGCCCGGGAGAGGGAGCGGGGGACGCTGGAGCAACTCCTGGTGACTCCGCTCAGGTCGTATGAGCTGATGGCCGGCAAGGTCGTGCCCAACATCGCCCTGGGTTACGCCCAGATCACCGTCTCCCTGCTGGTCGCTTCCCTGGTCTTTCACGTGCCGGTCCGGGGCAGCCTGCTGCTTCTCTACCTGTTGACCATGTTCTTCATCGCCGCCGCCCTGGGCATGGGTATCATGATCTCCAACATCGCCAGGAACCAGATGCAGGCGATGCAGATGTCCTATTTCATATTGCTGCCCAGCATGGTGCTGACCGGATTCGTGTTTCCCCGGGCGGGCATGCCGAAGATCATCTACTACCTCAGTGCCGCGATTCCTCAGACCTATTATCTCGAAATCATCCGGGGCATCATGCTGAAGGGGATCGGCTTCCAGTACCTGTTCGGCCAGGTCAGCACCCTGCTGGTCTTCTCCCTGGTCTTCCTGGCCATTGCGGTTCTCAATTTCAAAAAGAAGATCGCCTGAAGCAATTATTGGGGCCAGACTGCTTTCCTTGCAATCGGATCACCCAACTGCAGGATGGGACTCCACCACCAGAACAATAACCATCCAATAGGATCCGGACGGTTACCCCAGCGTGGGCACCGTGCCCTCAGGGCACGGTGGGAATCAGTTGGTCGAATAGCTATCTTAGGGGAAAGATGTTGTGCTTTTAAGGCTCGATAGGCTTAGCAGTTACCTTGGGCCGATACGATCAGGCGCTCTTCCTGGCGATGACCTGGTTAGCCACCTTATCGTCGCTGATGATCTGCCCGTCCCGAAGCACCACTTTGCGTTGGCAGTAATCGGCGACGGACGGCTCGTGAGTGATCACCACCACCGTCGTACCCTGCTCCCAGTGCATTTTTTGAAAGATTGCCATTATGTCCTTGCTGCTTACGGTATCCAGGGCGCCGGTGGGTTCATCGGCGAGCAGCACCAGGGGGCGGTTGACCATCGCCCTGGCAATGGACACCCGCTGTTGCTGGCCGCCTGACATCTGGTTCGGCCAGTGATGCATGAAATCCTTCAGACCGACATCCTCCAGGGCCTCCTTGGCCCGCTGCTCCGCCTCCGCGCCGGAGATGCCTGCATAGAACATGGGCAGTTCCACGTTGTAGAGGGCGGTCGACCGGGCAAGCAGGTTGTAGCGCTGAAAGACGAAGCCCAGCTTCCAGTTGCGGGTGGCGGCCAGTTCGCTCTCCTCCTGTTTGGATATATCAGCGCCATCCAGAAAATAATCGCCGCTGGTCTGTTTGTCCATACAGCCGATGATGTTCATCATGGTTGACTTGCCGGAGCCGGAGGCGCCCATGATGGCGACCATTTCTCCCTCGTTGATATCCAGGTCGATTCCTCTCAGGGCATGTACCTCGATTCCTGTCATCGGGTAGGTCTTGAACAGCCTATGACAGTGGATGAGCGGAAAATCTGACGGGGATACCGGTAAGCTCTTGGCTCTCTTTCTGATCTCCAATTGCATGTCCCTCCATTTTGAGCGGCGACGGTCTGCCGCATCCTGTTTTGTTGCCCCGGACCTTCCACCTGGTACATCGGATGGAAGAATTCCTGGCGCATGATATGATTTTATTACCAATACCTTAAAAGAATCTTAAAGAAAGTTAAAATTTTGATTAAGATGGTAGCTTGTTGCCAGGTAGAAAGAAAGGCATGGCGCGGTTCGGGATGCTTGGGGCTGGGCATCATGATCTCCAACATTGCCAGGTACCAGTGCAAATGCAAGATCGATTTCACTGCTGAAACGCTTTGGTTTCCGAGCTGGGTTTGAAGGCAAGACCGTAGGGTACTGTGATTGACTTATGGATAACCACATATTAACATAAAATTGCGAATCAAATTGCGGAGCATGCACAGCATGCGGAGCAATAGCAATTTCCCACTAATTGATGAATATTCCTGGAGGTGGGTTTGGTGCCGACGATGAGAGCGGTTCAAGTGAGTGCGCCTGGAGCCGACTTTGAACTGGCAGGGCAGTTTTAAAGATGGACTAAATCTTTAGTCAAGGAGGTTCACAGCATGGAAGTCTTGAAGCTGATCCAAGAAAGGCAGTCGGCAAGAGGACCCTATGATTCCAAACGCCCGGTAGCGCAGGAGGACCTGAAGCAGATCCTGGAGGCGGGGCGGTGGTCGCCCACGGCCCACAATATGCAGAACTTTGAAATTGTCGTCGTCGACGACAAAAAGCTTCTGGAGGCCATCGGGGGGATCAGATACCCGGTATCCGAAACCTTTATCCGTGAAAACTATGAACAGCTCTCCTTTTCGGAAGAGGAACTGCTCAGAAAAAAGGTCGGGATTCTGGGCACCATGTTCCCCCCTTCCTGGAGAACTCCGGGGGCCAAACCGGAAGAATCGGAGCAGTTTAACTCGTCCCTGGGAAGGGCCATTCAATCAAGCCCGGTCCTGCTGATCGTGGTTTATGATCCCGGCAGGAGGGCGCCCGCTTCGGAGGGAGACTTTTTAGGCGCCATCAGCCTCGGTTGTGTGATGGAAAACATGTGGCTCATGGCCAATGCCCTGGGGATCGGCTTCCACGTGGTGAGTTCCCTCAGCGCGGACCAGGTGGAAAAAGAGGTCAAGAGCATTCTCAACATTCCTGACCACCTGCGGATTGCCTTCTCCGTGCGTCTGGGATACCCGGCCTCTACGGGCAAATACCTGCGGGTGCGCCGGGAGGCGCCGGATTTCACCCACTATAACCGCTTTGGCAGCAGGGGCCTTGATTGAAAGCTTCATTTTCCACCATGTGTCTACGGAAACGCGATAGCGCTTTATCGTGTGCGCCGAGGAAAAGATAGATTTATGCCGAATATATAAGCAAGGTATCAATATTAAATGAGGGGTGATACGCATGATATGGCAGGATTATGCAAAGCAGTTGCAAGAGGTGCTTGCCCTGGAAGGCAGTCCGGTAGGTGTCGCCTTTAGCGATGTCCCTGCAAGCAACGGCAAGTCAACTAAGGTTTGGGCCTGCGCCGCTCTCTACCAGGCCGCCCGAAAAGGGACGACCTTCAACATCAGCGCGGAGACATGCGTATGTCCGGGAGGCCTTATGTCGCTGGGTTTATCCGCCCCATCACCGGAGCGGGCTGCTCTGGTGAAAAAGTTTCTGATCGAGGGGGAAAAATTCAGTTCCTGCAACGCAGCGTTTTTCCGCGCCCGGGCTCTCGGCCAGGGCCAGCCGCCGCTGGGGGTCTCCAAATATGTTGTTATCGGCCCGCTGGAGGAGTTCGAGTTAAAACCGGACCTGGTGCTTTTCCTCTGCAACCCGGTTCAGGCCAGCCGCCTGGTCACCCTGTCATCTTATGAAACCGGAATCCCTGTCCAGGCGCAATTATCCTCCTCTACCTGCGGCGGGGCGGTGACCATCCCCCTATCCACGGGCCGTGTCAATGTCACCTTCCTGGACCTGTCCAGCCGGCACCTGGTGAAAGGGTTCAAGGACTCGGACCTCTTCTTCAGCGTACCGTTTTTCCTGGTGCGCAGCATTGTTGAGAGCATCCCCCTGTGCACGGCGGGTACGGCAGAACCCGGTATGGGGATCAACGAGGTCATGAATCAATAATCAGCCATTGGCTGGGAAACTTGCAGAAGCCTCATAGCAAGCCTATGGGGCTTCTCTCATTGCCTTGCAGCGATTTAATAAATTTCTTATTCTTTTCTTATCCTACTTTAAGGATGGGAGCCGCGGATAATAATAGTATTAAGTAGAAGGTATTGCCAATCGGGAAGGAGGTGAGAAAGAATGAAGAAGGGTAAGCAGTGGCTGGTGATCGTCCTGGCCGTGGTGATCCTGGGGGCCGTTGCCGTCGGTGTGGCAGTGGCAGATAACGCTCCAACTGCGGGCCAGTCTCCGCAAAACCTGTACCAGGCTTTTCTTGGCAACCTGGCAAGCGCCCTGGGCATCGACCAGACTACGCTGACCAATGCGTTAAAGACAGCCAGCACTCAGACAGTGAACCAGGAGGTTCAGAGTGGAAAGCTCACCCAGCAGCAGGCTGACCAGATCCTGTCCCGGATTAACAGTGGAAAGCTGCCTATCGGTTTTATGGGAATGGGGTTCGGGAACCAGCAGTCGGTTTCAGGGGCTGTCTACGGTAAGCGTGGCCCCAGAGTGGGCCGCAACCGCGGGGCAATGGGCGGCTTCATGATTCTCAAGCCGCTGGCGAGCGCCCTCGGTATTACCCCACAGGTTCTGATGTCGGACCTGCGCAGCGGCCAGACAATCTCTGCTCTGGCTACAGCAGACGGGACAACGGTGACAGCGCTCGGGGCCTCGATCCTGAGCAGCATCCAGATCAAACTCACAAGCGCGGTTAGCAGCGGCAAGCTGACCAGTGCCCAGGAAACCCAGATCTACACCAGGCTGCAGCAATTCATGAGTTCACCCAACTGGGACACTCAACTGCAGAAGATTGGCCAGCCCGGAAGTTTCCATCACAAGTCCGGCGGACAACCGGTGACACAATAATCATTGTCTCGTGCAACGCCTGCCACCTCTTACATTGGAGAGGGCCGGCGTTTGCAAGTTTGGCGGCGGTTTTCTGCTGCTGCTTTCTAAAGTACGAAAGGAGGAATGGGCCAATACCTCCCCACGCCCGAAGGCAGGGGATCTCCTTGGCCTGAAAGAGGATGAGAAAGAAGATATTGGTAACTGTGGCGATCTTGGTTCTGGCGCTGATCATGGCGCTGGCAACTGCAGTCGCGGCCTTTGCAGATACTTCCGACCAGGGCGGTTCTCCTGGCGGTGGGCAGGGTCAGAACAGGATGCAGAATGAGTATATCCAGGCCCTGACCAGTGCGAGCGGGCAGACGGCTGAGATCCAGCAGGATGTGGCCAACGGCCAGACGGTGGCCCAAATCGCCCAGCAACTTGCCCAGGCAGGCACGATCACCCAGTCCTCACTGGCTGCCGCCATCCAGCAAGAACTGGCCAGCGAAGATCAGCAAAGAGCCACCAATATGGCGCAGGCGCTGATCAGCGGCCAGATGCCCGGTGGGCAAGGCAATTCCGGTCAGTCAGGTAACGCTCAGAACTCTGGGCGGTGGCAGAACGGTGGACAGGGGACCGGACAGGGCGACAACATGATCATTCAGGCCCTGGCCAGTGCGAGCGGGCAAACGGCCGAGATCCAGCAGGATGTGGCCAACGGCCAGACCCCGACGCAAATCGCCCAGCAGCTTGCCCAGGCAGGCACGATCACCCAGTTCTCGCTGGCTGCTGCCATTCAACAGGGGATGTCTACCAACGATCAGACAAGGGCCTCAAGCGAAGCGCAGGATCTGATCAACGGCCAGATGCCTGGAAGGCAGGGCGGCAGTGCTTCGGGCTCTGCGGGTACCGGCACAACTACCAGCAGTGGTATTGTTCTGACAATAGGCAGTTCCAGTATGTATGTTAATGGCGTAGCACAGGATATCGACAGCAACCAAACACAGCCTATCATTAGGAACAGCCGCACTTTCGTTCCCATCACGGCCATTATCGAAGCACTGGGAGGAACTTCTAGCTGGAACCCTGCCAACCAGACAGTGACCATCAACTTGAACAATACATCCATTACGCTCGCCATTGGAAGCGCGAGCGCTACAGTGAACGGCACGGCAACATCGCTTGATGACGCACCGTTTATCTCCTCTACGGGGAGAACCATGTTGCCGTTGGCGTTTATCACCAAAAGTCTTGGACATAATGCCATCTGGAACGCCACCGCAAGGTCAATAACCATACAATAGGTGTCGATGTCATTGGGGACGGTTCTTGCTTTCAAACTAGCTCACGAAACTGTGACCATGAACCGTTCCAACTGCCGCAGGGCGTACCGTTGATTCGGATACGCCCTGTTTTTTCTATAGATAGCACCAATATATGCAGGAACCAGCAATTGGTTATCGAAACAATCATATGTAATATTATATAGAAAACTTGGTTTGCGCCAAGCCAGAGGCGCAGGCGGAAACCCCCGGTATCTGAACAACTGGTGGTCTTTGATGGAGATCCTGTGAGCACGTAGGGCTGCGAAAAGGAGAAAAATGATGCTTTTCTGGCGTTTCGGAAAGATGAGTGTGCTGCTTTTCCTGGTATTGGTGCTGATGGTATCCCTGCCGTTGCCATCACTGGCCGGCGCTGCTTCCGGCGCGGGAGTGTCCGGAACAGGCGCATCCGCGACAACCACACCCGACATTACGGTTAAGGTCAACGGCCAGATGGTCACGCAGGGCGTTGCGACGGTGGTCGAGAATGGCAGAGTGCTCATCCCGCTGCGGGACATCCTTGACGGGTTGGGAGCCAAGGTAGAATGGCTGCCGGATACCCGGGAGGCGATCATCACCGGCGGTAACCATACCATCACGCTTAAGGTGGGAGACAGCACCGCCGTCGTCGACGGTAAGGAGATCGCCATGGACGCCCCGGCACGGATCATAGACGGGAGGATCTTGGTACCGTTACGCTTCCTGTCCGAAGATATAGGGGCGAAGGTAATCTGGGTGGAGAGCACCAGCACCGTCGAGGTTCTTGACCTGTCCAAGCTGACCCCGGACCAGGCGCACTTGCTGCAGGCCTTCGAAAACGAAGATGCTATGACCGGCGCTGACATGAAGCGTGTATTGACCGTTGACATGGCGCCCGATACGACAGGCCAGTCCGGCCAGTTCCAGACGGAGACCGATGTCAAGTTCGACATCAATGGGAACGATTTTCACGCCTGGCTGGCCGAATCGGTGTCAGGCGACGACTCGGAATCTCCCTCGTCTCCCCCGGACACCGTGGAGATAATCAAGAAGGGTGACCAGATCTATGCGAAAACCGAGGATGATGAGTCCTGGGAAGAGGTTGATCCCCAATATTTAGATACGGTGCTGTACCCTCTCTCAATGGACTCCACCCCGGACGAAGACTTCCTGGACTACTACCTCCTGCCCTTCAAGGTGGACAACAACGCCGCCGTCAATGGCCAGCCCAGCACGAAGTTCACCTTCGATCTCACTCAGAATTTCACGGCAGATAATCTGGAAGCGGCGCCGGGCGGCGCCATGTCCAGTGGAAATGGCGCGGACCAGAACGGTAATGGGACGCTCACACAGGCCACCGACGATATGTACGTCGATTCCCATAACCGGATCGTCAAGCAGGACCTGACGCTTGTCATATCCGATTTGCCTGACGACTCGGCCAGTACCTCCGGACCGGGAACGACAACCGAAACCTTCACCCTCGACATGAACTCTTACTACACCGGTACCCCGCCGGTAATCACGACGCCTGGCGGTGTGTTCCCCGAAGCCTAACTCTCGCGCCGGATCGTTAAAGAAAATTATAGGGATTATATAAAATTAAAGATCCGGCGCGAGAATTCCCATCTCCTTCAGGGGATTTGGGATGAGAGCGCCGTCTTTACTGAAATTATTAAATGAGAAAATATTTTCATTGGCTGCCTAGTTGAATAGTTTCATATGAAGAAGAGATACTAATTTTGAAAACAAAATTAAAGGGAGGTTAATCCATGTCTATGCAGTTACAAGTAAATCCTTTTGTGCAACATGCTCTACAGCACGCGCAAGTGAGGATGGGTGAGTTTGCCGGAGTTGTAAACTTGTCCCAAAACCTGATTCCCGCCTGTGATGATGTCATCATCTCGATTAATTCGGGAAACGCCCAGCGGGCGTTGGCATCAGCCCAAAATTGTAAGGCCATGTCCGTCCAATTGGCCCAATCCATGCAAATCATGAACAATGCCATCACCCAGCGTTTGGATATGGCCTCCTATGTCCTGCAAAACTTGAGGAATGTGCATGCCGGCTTCACCGGGATAGCGCCATGGCAGATAAACGTAACGCCATATCAGCAAACAGCGTCGCCTTACCTGTCATAGAGCAAGGGAATTCTAACGTAGGGCTAAGATTGGGGCTGCTGGAGAGTTTCCAGCAGCCCCTCGCCTTTAGGCGGCTCTGTAGTGAATGTTGCTACCGGGCCGTTTAAAATTGTATTGCCTGTAGACAGCTTGATTTTTCCATAAATTAGATACAATAAGAAAGATGGAGCATTCATTATGAAATGACTTCATATCCGGCATATAGAGTTAAATCACGCAGGAGGCCTCCGCGCTAGAAACATTACTTGACTGAAAGACCCTGAAGCGTTGAGGATTTCTTTAAATATTTTTAATCTTCAAAGGATCATTAAATATTTGCATCCATAGTATGATGTGATATAATATCGGAAAAAGGAGGCGAAATGATGTTTGAAGTTTATGCTCCAAGATCAAAGAAGGAAACCAAGCAGAAGGAAGGGCCGGAGATCAAGATCTCCAAGCAATCAATCGTACTGAACAAGAAGGCGAGAAACCTCTTGCAGGCAGAAAGCCTGGAGCTTGCTTACGACAAAAGTGGCAAGACCATCAGGATCAGAAAAGCAGATGAAGGCGGTCTCAACATGAAGAAAACCAAGGTCTTTGCCAAAGGTTTCTTGGAACATTTCAATATCAAGGAGAAAGGCAAATACAAGGCTGAATTTAAGGAAGACGAGAACGCGTTCTTAGTAAAACTGAAATAACTCAAAAATAGACAGCAGCCGGTTGTTAAAAACCTGGCTGCTTTTCTTTTTATCACAGCTTTCTCAATCATCAGGTCGATCCCGCCAAAAGGACCGTCTCCCTGCTTCCAAAATTCCACCAGTTACCATATTTTATAGCAGGTAATGCACCGATTGATAGCGAATTACCATTTTACAGAAAATTATCCGCTGGCTTGTTATCCAAGGGCAGGTGCAACTATTGTCCGACCAACCGTCTTCTAACGGCGGGAAGCATCCTTATGTATTGATCGTGGTCTGCCTGGCCTTTTTGGTCTTGATTGGCGCCGGCTATGCCTGGTACAGGCAGGCATCGGTTGCAGTATCCGGGCCAGCCCCAAAAAATCAGGAGCAAGCAAGCGCCAGCGTTGTTTCCAAAGTGTATGCTCCAAATCCGGCTAATGTGGAGCCTGAATCCGAGAAACCAAATCCGCCGCTGGGGCTGCCGCTGGAAAAGCTTGGCGTTATCTGTAATGTACCGCACGATCCGGAAAAGCAGGTCGCCCTGACCTTCGATGACGGCCCCTCGAAAATGACGCCAGCATACCTCAAAGTACTCCAGGAAAAAGGGGTGCACGCCACATTTTTCCTGATTGGAAGCAATGTGCAGCGCCAGCCCGGCCTGGCGGCAATGATCGCCGCCGACGGGGACGAGATTGGAAACCATACGTACAGCCATCTCAACTTGGCGAAAGCATCGCTCACGGAAGCGGTCTATGATATTTTGAGAGGCCAGGATTGTATCGAACAGGTCACGCATCAGAAGCTATCCCTGATGCGTCCCCCGGGGGGAGAGCTGAATGTGCCGGTGATCAAGGCTATTCAAAAGCTGGGCTATAAGATCGTGTTCTGGAACATAGACCCGCAGGACTGGAAGGATGGCGCCACCTCCAAGCAGATCATCGGTAATGTCATGACCAATCTTCATCCAGGTTCGATCATTCTTTTGCACGAAGGAAAGCTGCTCACCCTGGAAGCCCTGCCCGAACTGATCGATGATATCAGAAAACAGGGTTACGAGATCGAAACTGTGTCCGGGTTGCTGGGGGCGCCGCCCCGCCCCGGCGCTGATGCCTCAACGCCCGAAATGGTGGCGCCGGAGGCGCATCCCCCCGGCGGGGCTTGATGCTCTGATGGCCGCACACTCGTAACTTCAGTCGTAAGTTAGGCCATTGATTTCGAGAGCAGTCTGGCCGCGCCCGGTCTTTTCTTTCACGAGATCCAGTACTTTTTCCTCGTCTAAATCAGCCATTGCCAGAATCAGATCATCGTTCATATCCCTGCCCCCCCCGGCCTTCATTTTTTATGCCCGCTATATTCCAACCATCTCGAATTGTGTTTTATCGGGAAGGAATATCACTTGCTGCCATAGAATTACTTCCTCAAAAGTAACCCAGCACAAAAGAAAAAGAGGTACTTAGTAAAGTTCTAACCTTTAAGGAGGAAACACGGTCAAAGATGAATCTGCCTGTATCTCACCTCATCCCTGGCATGAGGCTCGTGAGGCCCGTTTACGGGCATAAAGGACAGATGCTTTTAAATAAGGGGGTAGAGCTTACCACTTCGTATATTAAGGGCTTGAAAGAGCATCGAGTTTTGGCGGTTGCAGTGGAAGGCATCATTGATCTGGACTGTACGGAGGCAGTGGAGGTGCTGGAGGAAAGCATCTGCGTGGAGGCGATGGAGTCCATCCAGAACTGGGTTGAGACAAACAGGAAACAGGAGGAGTTTGCCAGGATCTATGAATGCGTTGGCGCCATAGTGAACGAGATCCTGGCCGGCAAGATTCCCCTGGGTGGGTTGGCGGAAATCTCTGCAGCAGATGTCTACACCTTTGCGCACTCGATCGATGTCTGTGCTTTCTCTGTTTACATGGGCATTCATTATGGATATAAAAAAGACTCCCTGCTTATACTGGGGATTGGAAGTATCCTGCACGATCTGGGAAAGACCAGGATATCGCCTGAAATTCTGAATAAACCGGGACGATTGACCGAAGAGGAGTTCGGGGAGGTCAAGAACCATCCGCTCTGGGGTTATGAGATGCTCATGGATGCATCCGTTCAAGTGAGCGACAGTGCGCTGGAAATAGTGCTGAACCATCATGAACGGTACGATGGGAGCGGTTACCCCAGAGGCCTTAAGGGCGTCGAGATCAGCAACATGGCCGGCATCTGCGCCCTGTCGGATGTTTATAACGCCCTGACGGTGGAACGGGTATACCGTAAGGCCTTTCCCTCCAACGAAGCCTACGAGATGATCATGACTTACGGCGACCTCAATGTCAGGTATGATCTGGTCAAACTTTTCTCGAAGTGTGTCTACCCCTATCCCATTGAAACCCCGGTGCTCTTGAGCACAGGGCGGATGGGTGTCGTGGCGGCCAATAATCGCAACCTGCCGTTGCGTCCGGTGGTCACTGTCGTCGAAACCGGAGAGAGAGTCGATTTGAGCGAGGAGTTGACCATCGTCATCGAGAGGGCGCTGACGCCGGATGAGGCACAGGCCGCTTTTCTCAGGTTCACTAATTGTTATTCCTTCTGTGATGGGCTTGATAACTGAGTTTTGTTTGTTTTGCGGATGAAGGGAGTTATCAACGGATGGACCATGAGAGCGAGGAAAAGACGCATTTTCTGCAAGCATTGATTGATGCCATCCCCACGCCCATTTATTACAAGGACCTCGAGGGTATTTACCAGGGTTGTAACAAGGCATTCGAGACCATGCTCGGCCTATCAAAGGAGGATATAATCGGAAAAACCGCCTTCGATGTTTGGCCGAAAGAATTTGCTGACAGATATCATCAGATGGACAATGAGCTATTCAGCCATCCAGGAATACAGGTCTTCGACTCCACGGTTCGCTTTGCTGATGGCCTGAACCATGATGTCAGCTTCTACAAGGCCACCTACGAGGATATGGCTGGGCGCCTGAAAGGCCTGGTGGGGATATTTATAGACATCTCCGGGCGCAAGCAGACGGAAGAGAAGCTGCGCCAGACGGCCTCGGAACTCCAGGCGGTCTTTCAAGCCATTCCGGACCTGTTCTTCAGATTCAGCGCCGACGGCACGTATCAGAAGTTGTTGGTTGGCCGCCCTGCTGACCTGTACGACCCTGCAGGAGGATTGATCGGGAAACGGGTCGATATTTCCAAAAAGTTGGGCCGGGAGTTTCAGGAGGCGATCGCTCAATCCTTGGAAACGCAGTCGCTGGTCGTGACGGAGTATCCCATGCCCCTGGAGGGGGAGACGAGGTTCTTCGAGGCCAGGTTCATCCCGTTGCTCAAGGACCAGGTAGTCGTGGTCGTCCGCAACATCACCGAGCGCAAGCAGACGGAGGAGCGCCTCAAGTACCTGGGCTTTCATGACGTAATGACCGGCCTCTACAACCGGTCTTTCTTCGAGGAGGAGCTCAAGCGGCTCGATGCCAAAAGACAACTGCCCTTAAGCATAATTATCGGTGATATCGACGGCCTCAAACTGGTCAACGATACCCTTGGCCACCGGGAAGGCGACCAGTTGATCGTCAAAGTCGCCGGGATCGTCCAAAAGGCGTGCCGCGCTGAAGATATAGTCTGCCGCTGGGGCGGCGACGAGTTTGCCATCCTGCTGCCAAAAACAGATACGGAGACTGCCGAAAAGATCTGTGAACGGATCAGAAAAGACTGCGAGAAGGCAAAAGAAGACCCGGTCCCCGTGAGCGTCTCCCTGGGTGCTGCCATGAAAAGGAGTGCGGATCAAAACATCGATGATGTGTTGCGGGAAGCCGAGGACATGATGTACTGGAACAAGCTGGATAGCAACAACACCCGTTTTTCCGTAGTCACTTATTTTCAGAGGTCTCTGGCGGAAAAAACCCGGGAAACGGTGGAGCGCGGGCGGCGCATCCAGGACCTGGTGCTGAAAATGGGGAATGTTCTCGATTTATCGAGGCCAGAAAGGGAAGAATTGTCGATCCTGGCGCTCCTGCATGACATCGGCGAGATCGCCATACCCGAAAAAATTCTCCTGAAACCCTGTAGCCTGACTCCGGAAGAATGGCAGATCATGAAGAAACACCCCGAGATCGGCGACAGCATCGCCAGGTCGGTCCCCAATCTCACCGCCATCGCCGAGGCTATCCTGACCCACCACGAACGTTGGGACGGGACGGGCTACCCCAACGGGCTGCAGGGCGCCCAGATCCCCCTGCAATCCCGAGTACTGTCTATTGCCGACGCCTATGACGCCATGATCAGCGGACGTCCCTACAAGAAGGCAATCAGCCACCGGGAGGCCCTGGAAGAGATTCAACGGTGTGCAGGCACCCAGTTTGATCCGGCGCTGGTCGACCTGTTCGTCAGGGTAGTATCTTGTGATTGATCCCCCCTAACGCTTGCACCGGCGGGGAGCCTGAACTACAGAAGAAGCAAGTTGGGCAGCCTTTGCGGCTGCTTTTTTTGATGCAATGCAACCACTGCCTGATCGCCTTGCTATGTATAATGATGGACTGCTCTGAATAGTGACAAAAAAACTTATATTTTGACAAATAATTTACATTGATGCCAGTGAATTACTAGTGTAAGATTGGATTAGTACAGGAACCGGTTTTAGAGAACACTGGAGGGATGATTGATAGATGATCAGCGATGACCGCTACCTGCTCATTGTCGACGACATGCGCGTTATTTGCGAGCTTTTGACTGATGTCTTAACCGCCGAAGGGTTTATGGTACAGGCATCCATGAGCGGGGAGCAGGCAATTGACACAATCCGTGCCCGGACACCTGCATTGATCATAATCGACCAGGTGATGCCCGGCAAGGATGGCTTGCAGACTTTAAGAGATGTCCAGGGCCTGATTTCCGGTGTGCCTGTAATCATGATCTCGGGTTACGTGGAGGAAAAACAGGATGTAATTGAAGCCAGGAGAAAGGGATTGATCCGGCACTTTATCAGTAAGCCGTTTGACATGCGCTATCTGATCCGGTTGGTTAAGGAAATAATACCTCCGCCACCTGGGCCTGGCGAACGGGAGGTTGTTTATAAAGACAGAATACCTGGCCGGGGTCCGGAGTGAGTGTTGCTCCAATCCTCTCTATAATAGGACTAATGTACCAAATTTATCTTCAAAAGAAGGATTCTCTGATTAATTAAAGAATGTCTTGAGCAGGCTGCAAAGGGCAAACCTGGTGAAAGCCAGGGACGCAAAGCCACGGGTCTAAAGCCCGGCGCCGATGGAGCATTTCTTCTATCGCTTCAGTGCCGGGCCATGACGGCCAGGTTGCCAGCGAGGGTGGTTGGATATCCTCTGCTTGGTCACCTCAGAGCAGAGGATATTTTCAACGGTACCCGGTTTCATCGTGGGGTACGATGGGGAAAAAGCAATATTCAGGTATCCTACTTCATTGTTGGGTGAGCGAAGCGAACATCGTTACCGGGCGCCAGCTTGCTGGCGCGGGGCTTCCGGTTTTCGGGAGGGGGCGGGTTTGTGGACAACGGCACATTGCTGAAGAAAGTCAATGCGGGCAGCAGGATTGTCTTTGACGACCCCGACAGGTTGTTCTGCCTGGTCTTCAAGGGCAAAATAAATACGGCTGCTCCCGGGCAACGGCAGGAGGTGGGCCCCGGCGGGGTGATCAATTCCAGCATGTATGCTTATGCCATCGAAGGCTCGGAGTTGCTCTTCATCAATCTGGAAAAGTTGAAAAAGTTGAAACCGGACCTTGCTGCCAAAATAGCAGGCGGCATGAAGGAGAAGGATGGCGCAGGACCTGGCAGGCCTGCAGCCAAGCAGGAGAAGGAGGGCGCAGGACCTGGCAGGCCTGCAGCCAAGCAGGAGAAGGAGGGCGCAGGACCTGGCAGGCCTGCGGCCAAGCAGGAGAGAACAACTTATTCTTATAGTGTGGATGTGCAGTGTCCTGTGTGCAAGGGTCATTTCAAAGCGAACAAGATGTTCGAATCCAAACTCAAGCAGCTTAGTCATGATGCCGAAATGAGAACGCGCTTCGAGGATATCGAGCCCATTCACTACAAGGTGTGGGTGTGCCCTGACTGCCTGTATGCCAATTTTATGAATCGCTGGTCAGACCTCAGCTCTTCTCAGATATCCACGTTAAAAGAATCTGTAGAAAAACGAAAGAGCATTCTGTCAGGTCTTCCCGAACCGGGTGGGAATGCTGAAAAAGCCCTCAACGATTACAGGTTGGCTATCGAGTGCCTGACGCAGATAAAAGCCGTTTCCAATGTGATCGGCAGCGCCTGGGTCAACCTGGCATGGCTGTATGACGATCTGGGCGCTGTGGACTTGGCGGCCGCTGCCCGTAAGAATTCGCTCGCAGCGTATGAAGAATACTATTTTCAGGAGCGGTCTATGACTCCATCGTTGGAACTCCAGGTCCTGTACATAATCGGTCAGTTGAACAAGAAGTTGGGGAACGTCAAAAAGGCGCATGAGTATTTCTTGAAAGTGTTGCAATATAAGGATCACAGCATGGCTATCCTGACCGATCTGGCGCGGGATGGCCTGCAGGAACTGAAACGGATGACCAAGGAAACGGCATGATCCCCCTTCGAAGTTCGCTAGCATGGAATACCTACACCAAATTCCGCAAGGGCTTGCCCTCATTGATTAGGAGGGAATCTCGGAGAGAAGATGAAACTACCTGTATCGTATCTCATTCCTGGCATGAGGCTCTCGAGGCCCGTTTACGGACAGAAAGGGCAATTGCTTTTAAATAGGGGGGTAGAACTCACCTCTTCGTATATTAATGGCTTGAAAGGGCATCATGTCCTGGCGGTTTCAGTTGGAAGCATACCTTGTGGTATGGTATTAAACGATCAGGAGGCTGAACTCATACTGGAGGAAAGCATCCGGGCGCAGGCGATGGCATCCATCCAAAACTGGGTGGAAGCAAACAGAAAACAGGAGGAGTTCGCCTTCGTCGTGGAGAGCGTCACCATCATTGTAGATGAGATCATTAACGGAAAGATCCCCTCGGGCGGGCTGGCAGAAATATCGGCGGCAGACGTCTATACCTTTGCGCACTCCATCGATGTCTGCGCCTTTTCAGTTTATATGGGCATCAACCTTGGTTATCAAAAGGATGATCTGCTCACATTGGGGATGGGGAGCATCCTGCACGACCTGGGAAAGACCAGGGTGTCGCCTGAAATCCTGAATAAACCGGGCAAATTGACAGAAGAGGAGTTCGAGGAGGTAAAGAACCACCCGGCCTGGGGTTATGAGATGCTCACGGAAAATGCATCCAGCCAGGTGAGCGCCACTGCGCTGGAAATAGTGCTGAATCATCATGAAAGGTACAATGGGAGCGGTTACCCCGGCGGTCTTAAAGGCAAAGAGATCAGCGATATGGCCGGCATTTGCGCCCTGTCGGATGTTTACAACGCCATGACAGCAGAACGGGTGTACCGCAAGGCCTTTCCCCCCAACGAAGCCTACGAGATGATCATGACTTACGGCGACCGCGATATCAAGTATGAACTGGTCAGACTGTTCTCGACCAGCGTCTATCCCTATCCGATTGATACCCTGGTGCTCTTGAGCACGGGAAAGGTGGGGTGTGTGACAGCCACCAATCGCAACCTACCGTTCCGGCCGGTGGTCGATGTGGTCGGAACCGGTGAAAGAATCGACATGAGCGAGGAACTGTCCGTTGTCATCAAGAGGGCGTTGATACCGGACGAGGCACAGGCTGTTTTTCTCAGGCTGGCTGACGGTTATACCTTATAGCAAGTAATGAGTAATGAGTAATGAGTAGCAAGTAATGAGTAATGAGTAATGAGTTATCTTTCCACTCATCACTCATTACTCTTTTAAAAGGCATATAATAGTATTTGATGGAGAGTATCCGGCACTTATAAGATTGGGCGGGGAGCATGAGACTGACAGGCAGAGTGAACTTTGACGCCGTAAAAAAAAGAGTATGGCCGTTTATCATCAAGTTGCTGACCATCATGGCCGGCGCCGTGATCATGGCGTACTCCTACAATGCCCTGGTCATACCGAACGGGCTGTTGTCAGGAGGAGTGGCCGGGATCGCCCTGATCGGCAATTACCTGCTGCACATCCCCTTTTACATCGGTATCCTGGTGCTGAACATCCCCATCTTTCTGTTCGGCATGAAGGAGTTGAACTGGAAGTTCATCCTGTACAGCCTGCTCGGCACAACGGCCCTGGTCGTCGCCCTGCCGCTTACGAAACCTTATACTCCGGTGCCGCAGTTGGGCCACGACCTGTTCCTGGCGGGGGTATTCTCCGGGGTCATCGGGGGGATCGGGGGGGGCATCATCCTCAAGGCCGGCGCTTCCACGGGAGGAACCGACATCACCTCCATCATCGCCAAGAAGCGGTGGAATATTTCTGTCGGCGCCTTCTCCTTCTACTGCAACCTGGTCATCATCCTGGCGTCGCTGTTCTTCTTCGACCCCAGGATCGCCCTGTACACCGTTGTCAGCATGTGGGTTAGCGGCAAGGCGACCGACCGGGTGATCGACGGTTTGGACAGCAACAAGTCGGTGACGATCATCTCGGAGCAGAGCGATGCCATCGCCGCCAGGATCATGAACGAGGTCAGCCGGGGGGTAACTTTTCTCGAGGGGCAGGGCGCCTACTCTGGCGACCCCAAAAAGGTGATCACCTGCGTGGTCAACCACTATGAGATTCCCAAGGTGAAGGAGATCGTGCTGGACGTAGATCCCCGGGCGTTCATGTTCGTCACCGAGACAGTGGAGGTT
>JBEKFU010000016.1:0-24784 GCA_050013155.1 Thermacetogeniaceae bacterium
TAGGTATTGCAGATTTCCTGGATTAGCTGCTTAACAACATCCTCGACCATGCCTTTGATTATCTTGTGCCGAAACTTCGGACAGAACACGATATGGTAGTTGATATTGTAGACGCAGTGGTTTGTCCTTCCATACATGTTTCAATTATACCATACGTACAACTGTTTGTAAACATACTGATCGCCTTTCGGAAGGCTGCCCCTTTCATCCCACCCCACAAGGGGGTAGGTTTTTAGGGGCAAGGGTCTATAAAAGCCCTTTTCTGAACTGGTCGCAGTTCGTCGAAGGGCTTTCATGCCAAGGTTCAGTTGCTTTTTGAGCGCCAGCCAACGACCAAGATTAATGCTTGACACCGGGCTGGCCGGATCGTCTTTTGGTGGCCTTGGTCTCCGTTTGTTGCTCGGCGCCAACTGCAGAACCGGTGGGGCCGGGTGATGGTTGTCTTTTGGGAACCTCGATCTCCAGCAGGCCGTTCTTGCAGGTTGCCTTCGCCCGGTCAACGTCAGCGTGCGGGGGCAGTTGGATCGACCGGGTAAAGCCTCCGCAAAGACGCTCCTGGTAACATCGGATCATGTTTTCACTGCCGCTGCTCATGACCGGCAAGCTCTGGCCGCTGATCAGCAGCAGATTGGAGGTGTTTTCCACATTGAGCTGCTCCGGGTTGACGCCCGGGACCTCGACGATGACCAGGAAGCTGTCGTGGTCTTCAAAGATGTCGACCCTGGGCTGCCAGGTCAAGCCAGGGTATTGCGTATAAGGGAAAAAGCTCGGCACGGCGCCCGGATAGGCGCCAGATCCCAGCGGCTCCGGATTCTCCCTGGCGGGGGCCTCCTGCTGCTGGTCAGCGCCGGTTGCCCGGGCGCCTTCTGGACGCGGGGTTGATCCGGGATTGGCATTGGTAGACTGGTGGTTGTAATCGAATGGCATTTTTTTGGCCTCCTGATACTTGTTTTGAAGAAATATTTTTAAGGAACAAGTATAAGTGCAACTAAGGCTTCCGAATTGGCGGGCGCTAATGAAAGGCTTCTGCTGGTTGCGTCATTGTTCATACATGTGAAAGTATCATGGAAATTCCCCAATTACTTTAGTGCCGGGCAAGCCAAGTTTTCTATAAAAAACATGTGTGGGGGTAAAACCTGGTACCGGTTTAAGCCTTGGGCTAGGTTAGCTAGCTGGTAACCTGGATCCGGCGCCGGGTGGCGAGGTCCGCTTTGGGGCACCTGACTTCCAGAATGCCGTTGTTGTATGATGCGGAGCAGTGCTCGGCACGCACGTCGGTCGGCAGGGAGACGGTGCGGTAGATGCTGGTGCCGATTGCGCCCCCGATTCCCATGGTGCTGGCGCTGATGGTGATCGAATCATCGGTTACGGTTAGGTTCAGGTTGTTCGGGTTGATGTTCGGCAGTTCCGCTGCCACCACCACGTCGCTGTTGGTTTCGCTGAGGTCTACCCGGGGCTGCGTCAGGCCAGGAGACGCAAAGGCGCCCTGCTGGGTGGCGATGCCGCCCCAGGTCAGCGTCGGGTTGAAGGTGGACTGGAAGCCTGTTACTGCCGGGTTGATACTCGCCTGGAATCCGGACGTCAGACCGGTATTCACCGCAGAGAGCGCCGGGTTGATCCCCATCAGACTGGCATTCCACGTTGAGAGCGCCGGGTTGACCAATCCCTGCCAGGCACCTGCTCCCGTTGGGGCGAAGTTGTAGCTAAAGTTGCTGGGGATGTTCTGGGAGATGCTGCTCATACCAGTTCCGTAAGGATTGATGCTGTGAACGTACATGGAACCATCAACCTCCTCAATTTTCGACCAGATTTCACTGCTGGGTATTGCTGTTCACCGATTCGTAGGTTGTTGAGAAATGAGGCAGATTTTACCCCCACGGGACTTATTATTTGAGATTTGGTCGTGATTATACATTTATTTTCATAGGTTGGGCGATGTGCTTCGTACCGGTTGAGATGTATGAGGCGTGAGGCTTGCCAATGCCTTCTTTCTCACTTCTCACATCCCAATTGACCGGGATGGAGATTCTTGTTATTATTAACCGGGATGGAGATTCTTGCTGAAGAGGGTATCGAGGCTAAAAACATGGAAAACTCTGGTACAGTGTTGATGCCCGGCGGGGTAAGGGACCTGCTGCCCGCCGAGGCCCGGTGCAAGCGGGAGTTGGAGAACCGGCTACTGGGCCTGTTTGCCTCCTGGGGCTACCAGGAGGTGGTCACACCCACCTTCGAATATTATGAAGTCCTGGCGCCGGCCATGGAAGCCCTGCTTCGTGACCGGCTTTACCGCTTTATCGATGACCGTGGGCAGATCATGCTGCTCCGGCCGGATATGACCACTCCCATCGCCCGCCTGGTAAGCAGCCGGCTCAAGGACCAGCAGCTTCCCCAGCGGTTCTGCTATGTTACTAACATATTCCGGCGCGATGATCAGGCCGGGCAGCAGCGCGAATACTACCAGGCGGGGGTTGAGCTCCTGGGCGCCGCCAGCCCGGAAGCGGACGCGGAGGCCCTCTGCCTGGCGGGCGAGGCCCTGAGGCTGTCGGGAATTGGGGAGTTCTGTCTGGCGGTAGGGCAGGTCGACGTCTTGTCCGGGGTCCTGGAGGGCTCAGGCCTGACAAGAGGCGAGCAGGAGTTGGCGAAGGAAGCCCTGAGCCGCAAGGACCTGGTCGCCTGGGAGCAGTTAGTCGCTTCGGCGCGGCTCTGCGGCGCCGGCCAGGAGATCGTGGCAGCCCTGCCCTACCTACATGGCGGCATCGAAATCCTGGACCGGGTAGCCGGTTGGATCGACAATCCCCGTGCCCGGGAGGGCCTGGCCGGACTGCGCCAGGTGTGGCAGATCCTGGCCGGTTGCGGTTTTCGGGAACAGTTGTCCATCGACCTCACCCTGCTCAGGGGTCTGGGTTATTACACCGGGATCGTGTTTGAAGGGTATGCCCCCGGGGTTGGCTACCCGCTGTGCGGCGGTGGCCGCTATGACGATCTGCTGTCCAAGTTCGGGTTCTCATGCCCGGCTACCGGCTTTGCCCTGAGTATCGAACGGATCGTGGCGGCCCTGGAGAGGAGAGGCCTGCCGGAGGATGGAGTGCCTGATTTTTTCCTGATCGGCGCCGATTCCTGCCGGCTTTTCAAAAAGGCCAAGGCCCTGCGGGAGTCTGGCTACAGCGTGGAGATCGCCGCGAACTCCCTTCCGGTTGCCGAAGCCATCGCTTATGCGTCCCGCAAGGGAATCCCCCATATTGACGTGGAAGATTGAATCACTAACTGATTAAAGGAGCGGGGACACGCCTCTTCGAGGAATGTCCCCCAGGATGCCAGGATGAGCCAGGCAATGATCACTTTTGCCCTCCCCAAGGGGCGTCTCTTCGCCGTTGCCCGCTCCCTTTTACAGGATGCCGGGCTGATGCAGGGCAGCATGGAGGATGGTGGGCGGCGCCTGATCAGCGTGGATGAGGAGGCCGGGTTGCGCTATCTCATCTGCCGCGCTGCCGATGTGCCCACTTTCGTGGAAAACGGGGCGGCTGATCTGGGGATCGCCGGCAAGGACGTGCTCCTGGAGCAGGGCAAGGAGATCTGCGAGCTGCTGGATTTGCAAGCCGGGGCCTGCCGGTTCGTGGTGGCGGTGCCGGCTGACAGGCGGCAGGATTTCGAAAACGGCCTGTCCGGCTTCGTTGCCCGGTACGGACAGCTCAGGGTGGCTACTAAGTTCCCCCGGGTTGCCCAGAGCTACCTGTACAGCCAGGGCCTGCCGGGAGAGATCATCAAGCTCTCCGGAAACGTGGAACTGGCGCCGCTGGTCGGGCTGGCGGAGGTGATCATCGACCTGGTGTCGTCAGGCCGGACCCTGAAAGAGAACAACCTGGTGGCGGTGGCGGAGATCACCGGAGCGACGGCCAGGTTGGTGGCCAACCGGGTTGCCTATCGCCTCAAATACGAGCGCCTGGCCGGGATCGTGGCGGCGATAAAGATGGTTGTTAGTGGACCAAAAGGGGGCAGATTCGATGAGCGGCCGGACGGGAAGCGTGAACAGGACGACGGGTGAGACCAGCATCATGGTCAACCTGAACCTTGACGGCAAGGGGGAGTTCCGGGGCGGCACGGGGATCGGCTTCCTCGATCACATGCTGCACCTGTGGGCATGCCATGGACTGTTCGACCTGGCCGTGGAGGCGACCGGGGACCTGCAGGTCGATGCCCACCATACCGTCGAGGATATCGGTATCTGCCTGGGGCAGGCGTTTAACTCCGCCCTGGGCGAGAAAAAGGGCATCAACCGTTATGGTTCGGCCCTCCTGCCCATGGACGAGGCCCTGGTGATGGCGGCGGTTGACGTCAGCGGCAGGCCCTTCTCGGCGTACGACATCAAGACTGAAAACTGGCGGGTGGGCGAGTTGCCGCTGGAGCTGGTACCCGAATTCTTCCGGGCGTTTGCCAACAACGCCGGTTTGACCCTGCACCTGCGGCTACTGGCGGGGTTCAACAGCCACCACATCATCGAGGCGGTCTTCAAGGGATGTGCCCGGGCGTTGCGCCAGGCGGTGGCCATCTCGGGGCCTCTGGACGAAGTGCCATCCACCAAGGGCAGATTATAGGGGAGAGAAATTGTCATGATCGTCATCATCGACTATGGCATGGGGAATCTGAGGAGCGTCCAGAAGGCCCTGGAGAAGGCCGGCTATCCGGCGATCATCGCCGGAACCCCGGAGGTGTTGAAACAGGCCCGGGGCATCGTGCTCCCGGGGGTGGGCGCCTTCGGCGACACCATGAACAATCTCCAGGCCCAGGGGCTTGATCAGGTATTGAAGGAAGAGATAGCGGGCGGCAAGCCCTTTCTGGGCGTCTGCCTCGGCCTGCAGGTGCTCTTCGAGAGCAGCGAGGAGATGGGGGCTCACCCGGGCCTGGGGATTCTCCCTGGCCGGGTGCGTCGCTTCACGGGAACCCTGAAGGTGCCCCACATGGGTTGGAACCAGGTGGACCTCAGGCAGGGCGCTGATAACCCGTTGTTCCAGGGCATCCCCGACCACTCCTATTTCTATTTCGTCCATTCCTACTACGTGGAGCCGGCCGATGACAGTGTTATCAGAGGTACTGCCGACTATGGCGGCGCCTTCACCAGCATGGTGGCCCGGGGCAACCTGTTCGGGGTGCAGTTCCATCCGGAAAAGAGCAGCGACCTGGGGCAGCGGGTGTACGCCAACTTTGGGAAGTTGGTGACGGCGTGCTGATCTTTCCGGCCATCGACCTCAGGGGCGGCCGGTGCGTCCGGCTCGTTCAAGGCCGTCCAGAGGCGGAGACCGTTTACGGGGCGGACCCGGTGGCGGTGGCCCGGCGCTGGGCATCCTGTGGCGCCCGGTGGCTGCACCTGGTGGACCTGGACGGAGCCTTCGCCGGGTCGCCGCAGCAATTGGAGATAGTGGGGCGGATTGCCGCCGCCTTGGACATTCCGGTGCAGTTGGGCGGTGGCCTGCGGACCCTGGAACAGATCGAGAGTGCCCTGGCGGCGGGCGTGGCCCGGGTGGTCCTGGGAACGGTTGCCGTCACCGACCCCGGTCTGGTCCGGGAGGCCTGTTCCGCCTTTGGGAGCGGCCGGGTGGTGGTCGGCCTGGACGCCCGGGACGATCTGGTAGCGGTCAAGGGCTGGCAGGATGTGACCTCCCGGCACATCCTGGAGGTGGCTGCGGAGATCAGGGAGTGTGGCGTGGAGCGCCTGATCTATACCGACACCGCCAGGGACGGCATGCTAGCGGGGCCGAACCTGGGAATGATCCGGGAACTGGCGGAACAGTCCGGCCTGCGCCTGATCGCCTCGGGTGGGGTAAGTTGCCTGGAGGACGTGATCAGCCTGCGGGAGTTGGAGCCGCTGGGAGTCGAGGGAGTGATCCTGGGCAAGTCCCTTTACGAGGGCCGAATACGGTTGGAGGATGCCATAATAGCGGCTGCCTCGCACCCAAACTGGAGGTAGTATCAGGAGATGTTGGCCAAGCGCATCATTCCCTGCCTCGACGTAACCGCCGGGCGGGTGGTTAAAGGAATAAAGTTCGTGGAGCTCAGGGATGCCGGGGACCCGGTGGAGCTGGGGGTGTTCTACGATGCCGCCGGTGCGGATGAGTTGGTGTTTCTGGACATCACCGCCTCCTACGAGGAGCGCAAGACCATGGTTGACGTGGTGAGGCGAACCGCCGACCAGGTGTTCATCCCCCTGACGGTGGGCGGGGGCATCCGCACCCTGGAGGATATCCGGGAGATGCTCATGGCGGGGGCCGACAAGACCTCGGTCAATACCGCTGCGGTGCTGCAGCCGGAGATCATCGACGAGGGCGCCAAGCGCTTTGGCTGCCAGTGCATCGTGGTGGCCATCGACGCCCGGCAGTCAGGCCCCGGGCACTGGGAGGTACTGACCCACGGCGGCAGGCGGGGCGCCGGCCTGGATGCCGTCGCCTGGGCGCGGGAGGCCGAGGAGCGCGGAGCCGGGGAGATCCTGCTGACCAGCCATGACCGGGACGGCACCAGGGACGGCTACGACCTGGACCTGACCCGGACGGTCAGCGAGACGGTGCGGATACCGGTGATCGCCTCGGGCGGCGCCGGCAACCTGCACCATCTGTACGAGGGGTTGACCACGGGAGCGGCGGATGCAGTCCTGGCCGCCTCCATCTTCCACTACCAGGAGTATACTATCAGGCAGGCCAAAGAGTACCTGGCTGAGAGAGGGGTGCCCGTAAGGCTGTGAAAGCAGTACCGTTAATGACAGATCCTGAGCAGATAAAAGTCGCCTGTGAATCTGTAAGGTTTGGAGCGGACGGCCTGATTCCGGCCATCGTCCAGGATGCGGTTGACGGAACGGTGTTGATGGTTGCCTACATGAACCGGGAGTCCCTGGCGCTCTCCCTGCAGACCGGCAGGACGTGGTTTTACAGCCGGAGCCGGCAGTGTCTCTGGCAGAAAGGCGCCACTAGCGGGCACCACCAGTACATCCGGGAGGTGCTGACCGATTGCGACCAGGACACCTTGCTGGTGAAGGTGGACCAGGTGGGCGTCGCCTGTCACGAGGGCTACCGCTCCTGCTTCTTCAGGCAGTTGATTCTGGCAGGCAAGGAGACCGCAGAGGAGTCTCTCGCCGTAGGGCAGCCCGCCGGGCGCCCGCTTGCGGGCGCGGTTCCGGCCGGAGATATCTTAGATCTGCTGTTTGCGGTGATCAGGGACCGACAGCGGACCCTGCCCGAAAATTCTTACACCGCCCACCTATTTCGGAAGGGGATCGACCGCATCGCGCAGAAAGTAGGAGAAGAGGCGGTGGAGGTGGTGATCGCCGGCAAGAACCGCGACCGCGACGAGATCATCAACGAGTCGGCGGACCTGGTCTATCACCTCCTGGTGTTGCTGGCGGAGTGCGACGTCAGCCTGGACGAGATAAGGACAAAGCTGGCCGAGCGGCGACAATAGGCCAGCCTCGAGGTTCGAGTTTCGAGGTTCGATTGAAAGTAACTACGCTCAGTAGTCCGTCGCAAAGCTTACAGCAGATGAACCGATACCTTTCCAAATCGAGCTTCGAACATCGAACTTCGAAAATGGGGGATGCAGGTGTTTTTCAGCGACGATCTCAACCCGGTGCAGTTCGAAGCCGTGCGCCAGACCGAGGGGCCTGTGATCATCTTTGCGGGGGCTGGCAGCGGCAAGACCCGGGTGCTCACGTACCGTGTGGCCCACCTCTTGCAGCAGGGGGTGTCCCCTTTCAGGATCCTGGCGGTCACCTTCACCAACCGGGCCTCGGAAGAGATGCGGCGGCGGGTGATCAACCTGGCGGGCCCGGCAGGGCGCGACGTCTGGATCAGCACCTTTCATTCCCTATCGGTGCGCATTCTCCGCCGGGAGGTGCAGCATACGCCCTATGACCGGAATTTTGTCATCTATGACGGGGATGACCAGGAGACCCTGGTCAAGCACTGCCTCCGGGAGCTCGCCATGGACGACAAGAAGTACCGCCCGCGCAGCCTGCTGGCCGTCATCGGCGACCTGAAAAACAACTTGGTGGGGCCGGAGGAGTTTGGGCAGAGAGCGCGGGACGAGCGGGAGGCTGTGCTGGCGAAGGTCTACCGGCTCTACCAGGTGAAGCTGCGTGAGCAGAATGCCCTGGATTTCGACGACCTGCTGCTCCAGACGGTGGAGTTGTTCCAGGCGCAGCCGCTGGTGCTGGAGCACTACCAGCACCGCTTTCAATACGTGATGGTGGATGAATACCAGGACACCAACAAGGCTCAGTACATGCTGGTGCACCAGATCGCCGCCGGCTTCGAGAACCTCTGCGTGGTCGGGGACGATGACCAGTCCATTTACGGATGGCGCGGGGCGGATATCAGGAACATTCTCGACTTTGAAAGGGATTACCCTGAGGCCCGGATCATCAAGCTGGAGCAGAATTACCGGTCGACCCAGCGCATCCTGACCGTGGCCAACTCGGTGATCGCCAACAATAAAAGCAGAAAGCCCAAACAGTTGTGGACCTCCAACCGGATCGGAGAGCCGGTTTGCTGTTACGAGGCGGTAGACGAGCGGGACGAGGCCCGCTTCGTGCTGGCCATGGCTGAACGCCTGCGCCAGGCAGAGGAGATGCAGTACCGGGACTGCGCCGTTTTCTACCGCACTCATGCCCAGTCCCGGTCGTTTGAAGAGGAGTGCATCAGGAGCAATGTCCCCTACCGGATTTTCGGGGGCATCAGGTTTTACGAGCGCAAGGAGATCAAGGACATCCTGGCCTATCTCAGGCTGGTGGTCAACCCGAACGACGACATCTCCCTGCGCCGCATCCTGAACGTCCCGAGGCGGGGGATCGGAGAGACGGCCCTGGCCCGGGCGGAACAGATCGCCCGGGAGAGGGGCGGGAGCCTGGGAGAGGTGCTGGCAGACCCCGGGTTGCTGGCTGGCCTGGGGCGCACTGCTATAGCGATCAAGGGTTTCTTCGCCATGATCGAGCGCTGGCGCCAGCAACAGGAGACCATGCCGGTGACAGTCCTGGCCGAGGCCATCCTGGAGGAGACCGGTTACCGCTCGCTGCTGGAGTCGGAACCTCCGGTGGAGGCAGAAACGAGGCTGGAAAACATCAGGGAGTTCCTGGGTGTCACCAGGGAATACGACGAACGGGGTGAGGATAGATCCCTGATCGGTTTTCTGGAGCACCTGGCCCTGGTGACGGATGTCGACAACTACAGCAGCGACGAGAACGCCATTGTCCTGATGTCCCTCCACAGCGCCAAGGGGCTGGAATTTCCGGTAGTTTTTCTCACCGGACTGGAGGAAGGCCTCTTTCCGCATGCTCATGCCCTGGGGGAGGAGCAAAAACTGGAGGAGGAGCGCCGCCTCTGCTACGTGGGGATCACCCGCGCCCAGGAGCGGCTTTTCCTTTCCTGGGCAAACCGACGCTTCTTGCACGGGAGCGGGATCCAAAAGGAGCCCTCGCGTTTCCTGGCGGAGATCCCCGAAGAATTCCTGCACCCGGTAACTCCAACCGGCGCCGGGAAAAAGGCCGTGCTCCTCGATCATCATGGGTCGCCGGGTGATGAGGAAGGGACGGGCCATTCTGCCGCGTCCGGGCAGCACAGTGAGGGCAGGGTGGCCTCGCACCGGAAGCTGCCCCCGGTCTTTACCGGGCGCGCCCTGTTGGAAGCTGCCGCTGCAGGTACGTCTGCCACAATTGAGCAAGAGGCTGCCCGTAGCGGATCTGCTTCCGCTTTGCAGGGGATCGCATCCAAAATGGCTGCCGGCGGAAAACTGATCACCCGGTCGGTTGATAGAGCTGACGGACAGAAAACCATGCCCCATTCCGGGGAAGACAGCCAGGACGGGCAGGAATTTAACAGGGGGGACCTGGTCGAGCATAAAAAGTTTGGGCGCGGCGTGGTCACCGAGACCCAGGTCGGGCGCGGAGGCGATCTGGAAATCTTTGTCCAGTTTGAGACCGTAGGAGTCAAGCATTTGCTGGTCAAGTTCGCCCCGCTCACCCGGTTGTAACACCTGTGATCCAAGCCGGTGCTGCCGGCTTTTTTAGTTATATAGGCCTAGCGGGGGAATAATAGGTATGAACTTGCATTCAAGCAATACCGAAAGTGGTGGTATGCGCATGCCGTCCTTTGAGGAGGCGCAGGAAATGGTGGAACGCCTGCGCAGCGAGATCCGCAAGCATGATCACCAATACTATGTGCTTGACAATGCCCTGATCAGCGATGCCGACTATGACCGGCTGGTCAGGGAACTGGTGAGGCTGGAACGCCAGTACCCCCAACTGGTGACACCGGATTCACCCAGCCAGCGGGTGGGGGGCGAACCGCTGGTGGGCTTTCAGTCGGTTCGGCATCCTGTGCCCTTGCTGAGTCTGGATAATGCCTTCGAGCCGGCGGAACTGCACGACTTTGACCGGCGGGTGCAGCAGTTGGCGGGCGGCGCCATGTCCACCGCATCCGGGCTTTACGCCCGGCCTGAAAGAATGCGGCGCACAGGCAGCGCCACCTCGATTGCGAGCGAAGCGAGTTTTGTGGGCTCCGTGCCGGGCGCCCTCTGGGCGCGGCACGGAGGACATGGCGCGGTGGATTATGTGGTCGAACCCAAGATCGACGGCCTCACGGTAGTCCTGACCTATGAAAACGGGTCCTTTACCCAGGCTGCGACCCGGGGGGATGGTGTGACCGGGGAGGACGTGACTGCAAACGTCCGCAGTATCCGGATCCTGCCGCTCAGGCTCACTGGCGCTCCTGAGCGGATGGTGGTCCGGGGAGAGATCTTCATGCCCAAGAGGGCCTTCGCCCGCCTCAATGAAGAGCGGGACAGCCGGGGTGAAACCCCCTTTGCCAACCCGCGCAACGCCGCCGCCGGCTCCATCCGCCAGCTCGACCCTAAAATTACCGCCAGCCGCACCCTGGGAATTTTTTTATACCAGGTCCTGGTGGGCCCGGAGCATCCTCCGGCAACCCAGGCAGAGGTGCTGTCATACCTGCGGCGGATGGGCTTTGCGGTACAGGAGCAATATCAGCACTGCCGCAACATCGACGAGGTGGTCGCTTATTGCGACTCCTGGGTTGAACGGAGGCACTCCCTGGCTTACGAGATCGACGGCCTGGTAATCAAGGTGAACAGCCTGCAGCTTCAGGAGAGGTTGGGCAGCACCTCGAAGAGCCCCCGCTGGGCGATTGCCTTCAAGTTCCCGGCAGAGCAGGTGGTCACCAGGATTGAAGATATCATCGTCAGCGTGGGGCGCACCGGGGTGCTCACACCGACGGCGATTTTGGAACCGGTTCAGGTGAGCGGGGCGACCGTTTCCAGAGCGACCCTGCATAATGAGGATATGATCCGGGCCAAGGACGTGCGGATTGGGGATTATGTGGTGCTGCAGCGGGCCGGGGACGTGATCCCCGAGGTGGTCAGCGTGCTCAAGGAGCGGCGCACCGGACAGGAGAGAGTTTTCCAGATGCCCCGGGTCTGTCCTGAATGCGGCAGCCAGGTAATACGCCTGGAAGGTGAGGCGGCCACCCGCTGCACGGGGATTACCTGCCCCGCCCAACTCAAGGAGATGATCCTGCACTTCGTGAGCCGGGCGGCGATGGATATTGAAGGGGTGGGACCCGCCCTGATCAGTCAGTTGGTTGAGACCGGCCTTGTTCGGGATGTGGCGGACCTGTATAGCTTGGGCAAGGAGCAGTTGGCATCACTGGAGCGCATGGGGGACAAGTCCGCCGAGAATATCCTTGCTGCAATCGACAAGAGCAGGAACCGCGGGCTGGCTTCCCTGATCTTCGCCCTGGGCATCCGTTTCGTCGGCACCCGGACCTCGGAGATCCTGGCCGACCGGCATGGCAGCATGGAGGCCATGGCTGCAGCCAATGAAGAGCAGTTGACCCAGATCCCGGAGATCGGCCCCAAGATCGCTGCCAGCATCGTCGAGTATTTGGGCAGCGAGCAGGCCCGCGGCTTGCTTCAGAAGCTGAACCAGGCCGGAGTCAGGATGCGGCAGGAAAAAGCGCATGTAGTGGATGGGAACCTGACCCTGGCCGGAAAACAGTTCGTGCTGACCGGAACCCTGACCAGCCTCACACGGGGCGAGGCCGAGGGCCTGATCAAGAAGCTGGGGGGCAAGGTGGCATCAAGCGTCAGCAAGAAAACCGATTACGTGGTAGTCGGCCAGGACCCCGGATCGAAGTACGACAAGGCAGTGTCCCTGTCGGTCCCGATCCTCGATGAGGACGCCTTCAGGAAACTGACCGGCATCGCCTCTGGCTGCTTAAAACGGTCTAAGCTGTCACCGGCGCAGACACCCATATAGCCGTATTATGTCAAGCAAATTTAAAACGGTCCAAGTTGCCTAGGGGCGGCATTCCCCGCGATTGTATACAAGTTGCGGGGGTTTGGCGCTTCTGCTATAATTAGGCATGATTTTTGCACAAGCAGACATGAGGTGGCGATCGTTCGTGAAGCTCAGCATGAAGGAAGTAGAGCACGTGGCCCTGCTGGCCCGCCTTGCCCTGAGCGAGGAGGAGAAGGAGCGCTTCCGCGCCCAGTTGAGTTCCATTCTCGAATATGCGGACCGGATCAATCAGTTGGACACCACCGCGGTTGAGCCGACCTACCACGTCTTACCGCTGCAGAACGTCTCCCGCCCGGACCAGAGGGGGACAACCCTGACGCAGGAAGAGGTCCTCCAGAACGCCCCGGACCGGGACGGAAGCTATTTCAAGGTGCCGCGCATCCTATGAAGCGGGATGTGAGAAGTGGGAATTGAAAGGCATTAGCGCAACCAATATCCAACTGAATCACTTCTAAACTCACGCCCCGCACCCTCAAAAAGCGCGGCAACCGCCTATGGCAATTCACGCTATGGCTCTAGCGTATGAAAAGAGGCTTTATGCATGGAAGTTTATGACCTGACGGCTCATGAACTGGCTGACCTGCTCCGGCGGGGCGAGATGACCTCCGTGGAGTTGACCGGGGCGATCTTCAAGCGGATCCACGACGTGGATCCTGACGTGCAGGCATACGTCACCCTTACCGAGGACCAGGCCTATGAGGCCGCCCGCAAGGTTGACGGGGAGCGCGGGCAGGGTCACAACCTGTCTTACCTGGCCGGGGTCCCCGCCGGCTTGAAGGATGTGCTCTGCACCCGGGGCATTCGCACCACCTGCTCGTCCCGCATGCTGGAGCACTTTGTACCGCCTTACAACGCCACGGTGGTGTCAAAGCTGGCTGCGGCCGGCGCCGTCTTCACCGGCAAGCTGAACATGGACGAGTTTGCCATGGGCTCATCCACGGAGAACTCCGCCTTTTTCCCCACCCGCAACCCCTGGGACCTGGGCTGCGTGCCGGGTGGCTCCAGCGGCGGGCCTGCAGCGGCGGTGGCCGCCGGAGAGGCTTCCTACGCCCTGGGCACCGATACCGGCGGTTCCATCAGGCAGCCGGCCTCGCTGTGCGGCATCGTCGGCCTCAAGCCGACCTACGGGTTGGTCTCCCGCTATGGTCTGGTGGCCTTCGCCTCCTCCCTGGACCAGGTGGGTCCCATGACCAAGGATGTCCGGGACTGCGCACTGGTGCTCAACCTGATCGCCGGCCACGACCCCCTGGACTCCACCTCGGCGCCCATGCCGGTGCCTGATTACACCAGCTTTCTCACCGGGGAGATCCGGTGTCTCAGGATCGGCATCCCCCGGGAGTTCTTCGGCGATGGGCTGGATGCAGGGGTGAGCGAGGTGGTGAAGGCGTCTCTGGCCAAGCTGGCGGAGCTGGGCGCCATCATCGAGGAGTGCTCCTTCCCGCATGCCGAATACGCCCTGCCCTGCTACTACCTGATCGCCCCCGCCGAAGCCAGTTCCAACCTGGCCCGGTACGACGGCGTCCACTACGGCTACCGGGCGACGCCGGATGACGGTGGCGAGTATGACCTGATGGAGATGTACATGAACACCCGCAGCCAGGGCTTCGGGGCCGAGGTCAAGCGCCGCATCATGCTGGGTACCTATGTCCTCAGTTCCGGCTACTACGATGCCTACTACCTGAAGGCCCTGAAGCTGAGGACGCTGATCCGGGATGACTTCAGCCGCCTGTTCGACCAGTTCGACGCCATCGTCTCCCCGACTTCACCCACGCCCCCCTTCCGGTTGGGGGAGAAGTCAAATGATCCTTTGTCCATGTACCTCTCGGATGTCTATACGATCCCGGTCAACCTGGCCGGTATTCCTGCCATCTCCATCCCCTGCGGATTTACGGGCGGCCTCCCGGTGGGTCTCCAGTTGATGGGGCCGGTCTTCTCGGAGGGAACGCTGCTGCGCATCGCCTACGCCTTTGAACAGAACACGACCCATCACCGGGCACGGCCTCCCCTCAAGGGCGGTGGCCCTGCCGCTCCGGGTACCCGCGAAGCTGGTGGGGGTGGTGGCGCGGCGCGGCAGGAAGGGGGGATGCGTTCATGAGTAGCAGGTGCGAAGTGGTCATCGGCCTGGAGGTACACGTGGAACTGCATACCAGGACGAAGGCCTACTGCTCCTGCCCCAACGAGTTCGGCAGCGAGCCGAACACCAACGTCTGCCCGGTCTGTATGGGCCTGCCCGGTGTGCTCCCGGTCCTCAACCAGACCGTTCTGGAGTATGCCCTCCGGACCGGCCTCGCCTTTAACTGCGAGATCGCCTCGTTCAGCAAGTTTGACCGGAAGAACTACTACTACCCGGATTTGCCCAAGAACTACCAGATCTCCCAGTATGACCTGCCTCTCTGCCGGAATGGCTACCTGGACATAGAGATAGACGGGGCGACGCGGCGCATTAGCATCACCAGGGTGCACATGGAGGAGGATGCCGGCAAGTTGGTGCACGGCGCCGCCGGCGCCGGCTATTCCCTGGTGGATACCAACCGCTGCGGGGTGCCATTGCTGGAGATCGTCTCCGAGCCGGACTTGCGGACGCCGAAGGAGGCCCGGGCCTACCTCGAAAAGTTGAAGGCCATATTAGAGTACATCGACGTCTCCGACTGCAAGATGGAGGAGGGCTCCCTGCGCTGCGACGCCAACATTTCGGTCCGTCCGGCGGGGAGCACGGTTTTAAACCCGAAGTCGGAGGTCAAGAACATGAATTCCTTCCGGGCAGTGCAGCGCGCCCTCGCCGCGGAGGCCGGGCGGATGTGCGCCATCCTGGAAGAGGATGGCCAGTTTGTACTGGAGACCAGGGCCTGGGATGAGGCGGCAGGCGTCACGGTTCAGATGCGGACCAAGGAGGAGGCCTCCGACTATCGCTACTTTCCGGACCCGGACCTGGTTCCCCTGGTGATCAGCCCGGACCTGGTCGAACAGGTGCGGTCAGCGCTGCCGGAGCTGCCGTCTGCCAGGCGGCAACGCTTCATGGCGGATTACGGCCTGCCGCCCTACGACGCCGGCGTGCTCACCGGTTCCCGCGCCCTGGCCGACTTCTACGAGGCCTGCGTAGGCGCCTACCACGACCCCAAGACGGTCAGCAACTGGGTGATGGGGGAGTTCCTGAGACTTTTAAAGGCACACAATCTTGAGGTTAAAGAGGCGAAACTGACACCGTCCCACCTGGTGGAGATGCTGGCACTCATAGATAAAGGAACCATCAGCGGCAAGATCGCCAAGGCCGTATTCGAGGAGATGTTCACCTCCGGCAGCCGCCCCCGGGAGATCGTCGAGGCCAGGGGCCTGGCGCAGATCAGTGACGCCGGCGCACTCGGCGCCGTGGTGCAGCAGGTGCTGGACGCCAACCCCGGGGTGGTGGATGACTACCGCAATGGCAAGGAGAAGGCCCTGACCTTCCTGGTCGGCCAGGTGATGAAGGCCACCAGGGGCCAGGCCAACCCGCATCTGGTCAACAAGCTGATCAAGGAAAAGGTGTGACCTGAGAAATGGGATGTGGAAACACGTTTCAGAAGGTAAGGAGAGGTGATCTGAGATGAGCCAGGGGAGAGGTGTGAGGCTATGAGCCAGATCAAGATCGTCGATACCACGCTCCGTGATGGCGAACAGACGGCGGGGGTGGTTTTTTCCAATCCCGAAAAGATCCGTATCGCCAAGATGTTGGACGATATCGGGGTCGATCAGATCGAAGCCGGAATTCCGGTCATGGGCGGCCACGAGAAAGAGGCAATCACGGAGATCTGTAAGCTGGGCCTGCGCGCTAGCATTATGGGCTGGAACCGGGCCGTGATCAGGGACATCGAATCCTCGCTGGAGTGCGGGGTGGATGCCGTGGCCATCTCCATCTCCACCTCCGACATCCACATCGAGCACAAGCTGCGCAGCACCAAGAGCAAGGTGCTGGCGGACATGGTCAGGGCCGTTGAATTTGCCAGCCAGCAGGGCGTCTACATCTCGGCCAACGCCGAGGACGCCTCCAGGTCCGATCCCGCCTTCCTGTTCGAATTCGCCCAGGCTGCCAAGGAAGCCGGGGCTGACCGGATACGCTTCTGCGATACCGTTGGCATCCTCGATCCCTTTGCGACTTTTGAACAGGTCAAGAAGCTGATCGACAATGTGGGCATTGACGTGGAGATGCACACCCACAACGACTTCGGCATGGCCACCGCCAACGCCCTGGCAGGCGTCAAGGCAGGCGCCGGATGGGTCGGAGTGACCGTGATCGGGCTTGGCGAGCGGGCGGGTAACGCTGCTCTCGAAGAGGTGGTCATGGCCCTGAAGTGCCTGGAGGGGGTCGACCTCAAATTCAAGACCTCCCAGTTCCGGGAGTTGGCGGAGTATGTATCGCGGGCGGCCAACCGTGAGCTGCCGGCCTGGAAGGCGATCGTCGGTTCCAACGTGTTTACCCACGAATCCGGCATCCACGTCGACGGCACCCTAAAGAACCCCAAGACCTACGAGGCCTTCTGCCCCGAGGAGGTCGGACTGACCAGGCAGATCATGATCGGGAAACATTCCGGCAGCCACTCCATCAAGGCCAAGTTCGAGGAGTACGGCCAGCAACTGACTGACCAGGAGGCCGAGGACATCCTGGTTCAGGTCAAGAAGGCTGCCGTGGAGCTCAAGCGCCCCCTGTTCGACAAGGAACTGGTCTTCATCTACGAGGATTATATCAAGGCTAAAGGCAGATAACAGCCATACTGGTGGTTGGCCGTTGGAATTTGCATGTCGGTCTGTTTTTGCTATTCATTGAATTCAAGACGGCGCTAGCGAAGGATGGAAGCTTTTCGGCAGCTTCGTATTCGAAAAAACGATGCAAGTGACGCTACATTCAGTACCGGGTGATGATCCTTTTTCTAACCACTGACCACCAACCACTAATTGCAGGAGGAGAAGATTTTGGGAAAGACCATAGCCGAAAAGATCCTGAGCCGGAAGAGCGGCCACGATGCCCGGGCAAACGACCTGGTGGTGGCCGACCTGGATTTCCGGATGGGGCAGGATGGAACCTCGCCCCTGGCCATTCGGGCATTTGAGGAGATGCATGGAAAGCGGGTGTCGGACCCGCAGCGGGCGGCCCTGGTGATCGACCACAGCGCACCCAGCCCGCTGGAGGGGGTTTCTGCCCTGCACCGCCTGATGCGGTCATTTGCTAAAGAACAAGGGATGATCATGTATGATATCGGGGAGGGGGTCTGCCATCAACTGGTGCCCGAGAAGGGCCACGTGGGGCCCGGGTCGCTGGTGATCGGCGCCGATTCCCATACCTGTACCTATGGCGCCCTGAATGCCTTCGCCACCGGGGTGGGCTCCACCGACCTGGCAGCCTCCCTGATCTCCGGCAAGATGTGGTTCAAGGTGCCGGAGTCGATCAGGTTCGTCTGCCACGGTCAGTTGCCGGCCGGCGTCTATTCCAAAGACCTGATCCTGTTCCTGATCGGGCAGGTGACCGCTGACGGAGCGACGTATATGGCGGCCGAATACACCGGGGAGGCGATCGGCGCCCTGTCAGTCGACGCCCGCTTCACCATCGCCAACATGGCCATCGAGATGGGCGCCAAGGCTGGCCTGATGGAGGCCGACGACAAGGTCTGGGACTGGGTGCGTGAGCACCGGGTGCCCTCGGGGCGCGGGAACTTCGAGGCAGTCAGCCCGGACGTGGACGCGGTCTATGCCAGGGTTTTGGAGTACGACGTGAGCGGCCTGGAGCCGCAGGTGGCCAGGCCCCACCGGGTGGACAACGTGGCGCCGGTCGGCGAAGTCGCCGGAACCGCCATCCAGCAGGCGGTGCTGGGCACCTGCACCAACGGACGCCTGGAGGATCTGCGGATTGCCGCCGGCATCCTCAAGGGGCGCTGGGTGCACCCGGAGGTGCGTTTCATCGTAGCCCCGGCTTCCCGACGTATTTACCTGGAGGCCATGGACGAGGGGATCATCCAGGACCTGGTGCGCTCCGGAGCGGCTGTGGTGACGCCGGGCTGTGGCCCCTGCGTGGGAACGCATAACGGCATTCCCGCGGATGGCGAGAACGTGATCTCCACGGCCAACCGGAACTTCAAGGGACGGATGGCCAACAGCAAGGCCTTCATCTACCTGGCCTCTCCGGCGACGGTAGCGGCTTCCGCCCTGGCCGGCGCCATTGCCGATCCCAGGGAACTGCTGTGATGCGAGAAGTGGCGGGTGACCGCCTGGCGGGCGCGGAAAAGCAGGATCTGAAGATTGCTACAACTGCAGATGTTATCGGCGCGGCGAAAAAAGACAAAAGAGTGTTTTGAGATTGTTCGGGAGTTTGGAAGAAGAAAGCCAGGAGAGGGAGGATATTCTGACATCCGGCTTCTTAGAGGGAGGAATGTCAAGATGAATGTCAAGATGAGACTGAAGGGAAGAGCCTACTGCTTCGGCGACGACGTCAACACCGACTATATCATTTCCGGCAAGTACAAGTTCAAGACTCTGGACATGAAGGAACTGGCCAGCCACGTCATGGAGGACCTGGACCCGGACTTCGCCAAGAAGGTGCAACCCGGCGATTTTGTGGTGGCGGGACGCAACTTCGGGTGTGGCTCATCGCGGGAGCAGGCGCCCCTGGCCCTGTTGAACGCCGGGGTGAGGGCAGTGCTGGCCACATCCTTTGCCCGCATCTTTTATCGCAACGCCATCAACACCGGGCTCCCGGTGGTGGAATGCGACACGGCGGGGATCTCCGCCGGCGATGAACTGCTGGTGGACCTGGATGGCGGGGTCTTGAGAAACCTCACCAGGCGTACCGAAACCCCCATCAAGCCGCTGCCGGAATTCATGCTGAAGGTGCTGGCGGATGGTGGGTTGGCCGCTCACTTCGGGAAGTACGGCACTTTTAACATCGATTAAAGAATTATCTTTTCAGGTTGAGGCGAGCCCTCTGTTTGCATCGCTATTCAATAGGGCGAGCAATTGAGGGCATTACGTTGCACCCACAAGAGACAACGCTTGAAGCTTATTTTTGGCAGGATTTTGATGCAAGTAGAAACCATTTGGATGGAGGATGAAGATGAGGCATACAGTAACCCTGATACCCGGTGATGGCACCGGACCTGACGTGACTAGGGCGGCCCGGATCGTGATCGATGGGGCAAATGCCGGGATCGAGTGGGAGGTCGTGGAGGCCGGCGAAGCGGTGATCGACAAGTACGGCACACCGTTGCCGGATTACGTGCTGGACTCGATCCGGCGCAACCGGGTGGCCCTGAAGGGGCCGTTGACCACGCCCATCGGGAAAGGCTTTCGTAGCGTCAACGTGGCTCTGCGCAAGGAGCTTGACCTGTACGCCAACGTGCGGCCGGCAAAAAGTCTGCCGGGTGTGAAGACCCGCTACGAGGGCGTGGACATCCTGTTGGTCCGGGAGAACACCGAGGACCTCTATGCCGGTATCGAGCACATGGTGGGTAGGGATGCCGCCGAGAGCATCAAGATCATCACCCGCTTCGGTTCATCCAGGATCGTGCGCTTCGCCTTTGAACTGGCCCGGAGAGAGGGGCGCCACAAGGTGGCGGCGGTTCACAAGGCCAACATCATGAAGTGCACCGATGGGCTGTTCCTGGATGTGGCCCGGGAGATCGCCCTGGAGTATCCGGACATCGCCTTTGAAGACCGGATCGTCGATGCCTGCTGCATGAAGCTGGTCCAGAGCCCCGGGGACTTCGACGTCCTGGTGCTGCCCAATCTGTACGGGGATATCGTCTCCGACCTCTGCGCCGGTCTGATCGGTGGTCTTGGCGTGGCCCCCGGCGCCAACATCGGCGATCAGTGCGCCGTCTTCGAGCCTGTCCACGGGAGCGCCCCCAAGTACACCGGAATGGACAAGGTCAACCCCCTGGCCACCATCCTGTCCGGTGTCATGATGCTCAAGTATCTGGGCGAGCATGAGGCTGCCGCCCGCATCACGAAAGCCGTGGAAACAGTTTTAAGCGAGGGCCGGCGCCTCACCTACGACCTCGGGGGAACCGCCAAATCGTCGGAGATGGCCGCGGCCATAGCCGAAAAGCTGTAGTAATCAGAGGCCGGAAGCCGCGCCCGGTCCACTGGACCCGGCACCGCCGCTTTAGCGGGCGCGTCAGAGGTCGGAAGATGACTGCGAGACCGGATCAAGAAATCAGAGGTTGGAAAGATTCCGGCCTCCTTAAATAATGAACGAAGCGCCGCCTCAATCGTGAGCGTGGGCGCCACTGCAGGTCTATACTCTGAACAAAACTTAAAGAGATGCCAATGATGAGCAGCTTCTTAAATATCAAAGAGCCGGTGAACGCCTGGACCCACCTGATCACCTTTCTGGCTGCCATTGCCGGACTGGCCTTCATCGTGGTGATGACCCGGACGGACATCGCCAGACTGATCGTCATGACAATCTACGGGATCAGCGTGATCATTCTGTTCGGTGCCAGCACTGTGTATCACTGGGTCAAGACGACGCCGTCCAAGGAACTGCTTTTAAAAAAAATTGACCACGTATCCATCTTCTTTCTAATTGCAGGCTCCTATACGCCGGTGTTTTTCTTTGCCCTGTCAGGCGCCTGGAGGTGGGCGATGCTCGGGGCGGTCTGGGGCATCGCCATCTTTGGAATGCTGCTGAAGCTGTGGTTTATCGGCCTGCCCCGCTGGGTCTCCACGGTCTTCTACGTGCTGCTGGGCTGGATCGCTGTCGTTCCCCTCGTCCAATTGGTGCACAGCCTGCCGCCCGTCATCCTGGCCCTGATGATCGGTGGCGGGTTGGCCTACACCGTAGGAGCTGTGATCTATGCCACCAAGTGCTGCGACTTCTGGCCGCACCGCTTCGGTTTTCACGAGGTCTTCCACCTGTTCGTCAGCGCCGGGGGCGTCACCCACTTCATCATGATGCTGGCGTTAGCCGGGCTGATCAGGCTATAGCCTAAAAATGAGCATCGATGCACCTTACCCGCCTTCTACCCCTATTGTCTTAAATTATAATGCCTAATCTTGCGGTACAGGGTCGCCCTGCTGATTCCCAACAGCTTGGATACCGAATCGATCGACTGGCCGTCCGTGGTACAGCGCTGCAAGGCTTCCATTATCAACTGCTTTTCTGTCTCCTTGATATTGGCGATATTGTTTTCGCTGCTCTTTTTCAGCAATCTTTCAGGCAGGGCGGATGCGGGGATCGGCAGGTCGTCGCCGACGATGTTGATCAGGTATTCGATGACGTTCTCCAACTCCCGGACATTACCCGGCCAGGAGTACGTCTTCAACAACTTCATGACCTCAGGGGCGGGGGGTTTGACTCTCTTATTCAGCAGCCTGTTGTAACGGTCGACGAAGTGTCTTACGTAGACGTCGATGTCTTCAGGGCGGCTGCGCAATGGCGCGATCTCAAGAGGGATGACGTTCAGACGGTAAAACAGGTCCTCCCGAAACTCCCTCGAGACAATCATTGCCTCCAGGTCCTTGTTGGTAGCGGCGATAATTCGGGCGTTGACGGAGATTTTCTTGGTTCCTCCCAGGTGTACCAGTTGTTTCTCGTCGAGCACCCGCAACAGCTTGACCTGGAGATGCAGGGGCAGGTCGCCGATCTCGTCCAGAAACAGGGTGCCGTTATTTGCCAGCTCGATCTGCCCTGGCTTGCCTCCCTTCTTGGCCCCGGTAAAGGCACCCTCCTCGTAACCGAATAATTCGCTTTCCAGCAGCCCTTCAGGGATCGCCCCGCAGTTGATGCTAATCAGAGGGCCGGAAGCCCGCGAACTGGCGTAGTGGATTGCCCTGGCAAACATCTCCTTGCCGGTGCCGCTTTCGCCGGTGATCAGGATGGACGAATCTCCCCTGGCCACCTGCAGCGCCCGCTTTTTGATCTCCCGCAGCGTCCGGCTCTGCCCCAGGATGTCGTCCATGGTGATCCGCTGCTCTTTACGGAGGTAGTTCTGCACCATTTTGGGAATGGTCTTGATGTCCCGGAAACAGATCACCGCCCTCTCTTCCTTGTAACTGTCCCGGAGTGGGGTGATCGTCCCGATAAAGTGCCGGGATTTCAGGGCCGGCACAGTGAAAAACTCCATTTCCACCGCCTGTTGGTCGTCTATACAATGCAAGATCTCTTCGGCCGTTTGGATAATCTCTCCGAGCTTCCTCTGCAGCAGATCCTCCCTGATCTCTCCCAGCAGGACACTGGCAGACCGGTTTACGGCGACGATCCGTCCCTGCGAGTCGAGGGCGATCAGCCCCTCCTGAATCGAGTCGAGGATCGTCTCCTGGGTCCTGGTGAGTTGGGTGATGCGTTGGTTGAGTTCGGTGGCCATCAGGGTGTAGGCGAGCAGCCGAGACATCTTTTCCAGGTATTGAAACAGGTTATCCTTGCTGGACAAAAGAGTTTCCCTCTGCTCTTCGGACAGGGCGATAAGGGCAATAACCCCCACACAACGGTCCTCCAGCATGATCGGGAAGCAGATCTCGGCCAGGTCGACGCAGTTCTGCCTGTAAACGCACTTCAGGCAGACCGAGTGGCGCCTGGCCTGCTCGATGACGAGCGGTTGGCAGTTGCTGATCACGTGGCTGCTGGCAGTAGAGGCGTCAAACACCTGGTTCAACTTACTCCCATAGATGCCGGTCCCGGCGATCAGCCGGAGTTCCTCATCGAACACCTGTACCTCGATGTTCACCACGGAGGCGATCGCTTGAGCAACTTGCCGCGTAAATGTCCCAATACTCCCCAATCTGATCACCAAGACCACCTCATCGATAACGGCCGCAAACTCCGTGACGTTCAAGTCCTATCTGTCTCAAGGGAAAATCACAGTCTCAAAATGAGTCAATCTATACCTCCAATAAAAAAGGCCTCTTCCACAATAGGGGGTTCTTTTCGCATACTGCAGAAAGCACCTTTTAACTCCTAAAACCGAGGTAGGGATTAGTACCGCTCTGCACCAAACGCGGCCAGTCTCTTTGATATTACAGTCTCAATGTGATACATGCAATGCTCATATACAGTTTTCATTCACCAATGAGCCAGTTGAACAGCCAAATTTGTATAAAGGTTCGACAGAAATAACACCAAACCTTTCATTGAAATGAAATTTTTTACCTCTGTAAGAACGGTAGACCCGTTTTGGGGCGTTGCAAAATCAGGTAAGTTTTTCGTCTGGCACATAAATTGCTCTACATTTTTTTGTAATAAGACTGCATCCAACTATCTTTGCGCAAATCTTTGGGCTTAAGTAAAGGAGAGAAATTTATGAAGGGAAAGATGAAGGCGGTAGTGAAGGAGCAACCTGGTAAGGGCGCTGTTCTGAAAGAGGTGGATATCCCCCGGATCGGGCCGCACGACGTCCTGGTTGAGACGATAGCCACCTCGATCTGCGGTACGGACCTGCACATGTACAACTGGGACAAATGGTCCACCAACCATGTCCACCCGCCCTACATCATGGGGCATGAGGTTGCCGGTAAGATTGTCGAGGCGGGGGACGAGGTCGACGATTTCAAGGTTGGTGACTACGTAAGCGTGGAATGCCACAAGAACTGCGGGCATTGCTACCAGTGCCGCACCGGACAGGCGCACCTGTGCCAGGACTTCACCATTTTGGGGGTGGACTTTGACGGTGTGTTCGCCGATTACGTGCGCGTTCCAGCCACCAACCTGTGGCGGAATAAGCCCGGCCTGCCGCCGGAGATCGCCTCCCTGCAGGATCCGATTGGTAATGCCGTGTTGACCACGCTGTCCCAGGAGATCGCCACCAAGACGGTGGTGGTCATGGGGTGCGGCGCGATCGGGCTGTTTTCAGTGGGTATTGCCGACGCTGCCGGAGCGGAGCGGGTCTATGCGGTAGACGTCAACGACTTCCGCCTGGACATCGCCTCCCGGATGGGGGCCGACGTGGTGATCAACGCCAGACGGGATGATGTTGTCACGGCAATCATGAGCGATACCGGGGAAAACGGCGCCGATATCCTGCTCGAGATGAGCGGCAACGAGAAAGGCCTCCATGACGGATTGAAGGTGCTCAGGAACGGCGGCTCGGCCTCACTGCTCAGCGTCTACCCGGACAAGGTGAACCTCGACCTCACCAACGAGGTGGTATTTCGGGGGCTGACCCTGATCGGGATCACTGGCCGCAAGATCTGGGACACCTGGTACAAGACGGCTGCTTTGCTGAACTCGGGGGAACTGGATGTCGCTCCGGTCATCACGCACAAGCTGTCCATGGAACGATTCCAGGAAGGGTTCGCGGTCATGAACGCAGGAGAGTCCGGGAAGGTAATCCTCTATCCCTAGCTAGCCGGCCATGCCTGGATGGGGACTTTCCGACGGGTGTGTTAAATCAATGTTGTACCATTGGCGAGAGTAAGGCAAGGCTAAGGCAATATATGGTAAGATACTGCTTTGATAAGGAGTGAAGCTACATGAAC
>JBEKFU010000017.1:0-31546 GCA_050013155.1 Thermacetogeniaceae bacterium
GACCTTGTACTCTCCGGTCCCGGTGGTCGGGTCGAGAACATGACTGGTCACGGCATTGGACGGACTCGCCGCATAGTGGAAGGTCATCCAGATCATGCCCTTGGGAACCCGGTCGGTGACCCTGACCTTGGTCGTGCACTCGCCGCGCCTTGACTCCACCTTGACCTTGTCACCGGTGTCCACGCTCAACTCGCAGGCGTCATCCGGGTTGACCCAGGCGTACTCCTCGTTCCACAGGGTCATGATACCGGCGGAATAGGGGGTTGTCACATTGTAGTGCTGCAGGATGCGGCCGGTACTGAGCAGGAACGGGTATTCCCCATCAGGCATCTCCCCCGGTGGGACATGCTCGATCGCCTGGAACAGGCCCTTGCCCCTGGTGAATTGTGTGCCATGCAGAACCGGCGTGCCGGGGTGATCGCAGGTCGGGCACGGCCAGTGCAGGCCGCATTCCCCGATCCGGCCGTAGTTGATCCCTTTGAAGGACGGCGCCAGGGAAGCCATCTCGTCCCAGATCTCCGAGGGATGGCTGTAATTTGCCGGACACCCCATCCTGGTCATCAGTTGGGAGATCGTCTGCCAGTTGGCCTGTCCGGGCAGCGGCTCGATTGCCTTGCACACCCGCTGGACACGGCGCTCGGTATTGGTGAAGGTGCCGTCGCATTCCGCAAAGCTGGCGGCGGGCAGGATCACGTCGGCGTATTCCGCCGTCTCGGTCAGGAACAGCTCCTGTACCAACAAGAACTCCAGATTGGCCAGCCCGGAACGGATGTGGTTGCTGTTCGGGTCGGTCAGCACCGGGTTCTCGCCCAGGATGAACATCGCCTTGACCTCTCCGTGGTTGGCCTTCTCGAACATCTCCGGAATCTTCAGGCCGACCTTGCCGGACAGGGGCACGCCCCAGGCCTGCTCGTACTTGGCCTTAATCTCGTCGTTGTTTACCGCCTGGTAGCCCGGGTAGACGTTTGGCAGGGCGCCCATGTCGCAGGCTCCCTGGACGTTGTTCTGGCCGCGCATCGGGTTGACCCCGGTGCTGGGCTTGCCGAGGTGCCCGGTCAGCATGGCGATATTGGCGCAGCTCATCACATTCCTGGTGCCGCAGACGTGCTCGGTGATCCCCAGGGTATAGTAGAGGCCGGCCTTCTTGGTGGTGGCATAGAGGCGGGCGACCTCATACAGGGTATCCACCGGCACCCCGGTGATCCCGGAGACGTATTCCGGGGTGTACTTGGCCACTGTCTCCTTGAGTTCCTCGAAGTTCTCGGTGCGCTCCTCGATGAACTGCTTGTCATGCAAGTCTTCCTTGATGATGATGTGCATCAGGCCGTTGAGGAGCGGGATGTCGGTGCCGGGCTTGAGCTGAAGCCAGTAGTCCGCCTCCTCGGCCAGCTCGGTGCGCCGCGGGTCAATCACGATCAGCTTGGCGCCCCGGCGGTGGGCCTGTCTCATCTTGTAGCCGATAACCGGGTGAGCCTCGGTGGCGTTCGTCCCGGTTAGGAACAACAGCTCCGCGTTATCGATGTCACCGATGGGGTTGGTCATCGCTCCGCTGCCGAAAGAAGTGGCCAGACCGGCCACGGTCGGAGCGTGTCAGGTACGGGCACAATGGTCGACGCTGTTTGTGCCCATCACCACCCTCGTGAATTTTTGCACCAGGTAGTTCTCCTCGTTGGTGCACCTGGCGGAACTCAGAGCCGCAAAGGAATCGGGGCCGTGCTTGTCCTTGATCTCCTGGAAGCGGGTGACAATCAGATCGAAGGCCTCGCTCCAGGTAGCCTCTTCGAACTTGCCGTTTTTCTTGATCAGCGGCTTGGTGTCCTGACCTTCTTGAGTTCGAAGCGACGGCCCTTGCCCCGCATCTGCTTCTCGGTCAAAGCGCCGGTCGGACAGACGGAGACGCAGTTGCCGCAGAAGACGCAATCTGATTCGATATATGGAGTGTCGCCAAAGGAGGTCACCTTGGTGCCAAATCCCCGGTAGGCGAAGTCCATGATGTCCTTGCCGGTCCATTCGGCGCATGCCCGGATGCACTTGCCGCAGACGATGCACTTGTTGAGGTCGCGGACGATGAAGGGGTTGCTCTCCTCCAGGTCGTAGTGATGCTCCTCGCCCGCAAAAGAGCCCTTGGTGACGCCGTAAGCGTAGCAGTACTCGGCAAGCCTGCAGTCGCCCACCTTCTCGCAGGTCATGCAGTCCATCGGGTGGTTGGCCACCAGCAGTTCCAGGATCGTCTTCCTGGCTTCCATCACCGCCGTCGTGTCCGTGCGCACCACCATGCCCGGTGTTACCGTCGTCACGCACGATGCCGGCAGGTTGCGCATGCCTTCGATCTCCGCCACGCAGATGCGGCAGGCCCCCACCGAACTCAGACAGGGATCGTAACAGAGCCGGGGGATATGGATCCCGATGGACTCTGCGGCGTCCAGGACCGAGGTGCCGGCCGGAACCTCAACCTCCTTCCCGTCGATGGTCAGCTTGATCAGATCCACGCACATCACTCCTTCTGAAAATTTGAAGTTTCCCAGAGCTTTCTGTTCTATCACCCTGATCACTCTTTCAAGCAATAGCTTTTTTCTGCTTCTGTTTCAGGTTTTTCCGACTTCCGGCCGCTTGCCTCTGACTTCTAAAAAAGGTGGGTTGCCCTCCTCTTGCCCTTGAAAAGGGCAACCCAGGTGTGAGAAAAAGTGGCTTAACCCATATTGAGAAATGTGAGGCGTCACCTCTCACATCGCATATGGCCTCCTGTTCCTGTAGCAAAAAGAAAAACATCCAGCCGCGGCTGGATGCTGCATATCCCCAACTACCGGGACCCGCCCAAAAATAGAGGCCGGATCCCGGGTAGGCAGGACCAGGCCATCAAAGACATGACGTCTCCTCAGACTCTGATGCAAGCTCCTTTCCAACCACGGGGGGCAAACCCGTTTCCAGGTTTACCGAATGGCCCTGCTGCCATAGCCTTCAGCCTTAGGCAGGCAGGACTCGGAGCCCTATTCACTTGTCCATAACATGTAATTCGTCAACAACTTGCTATTTCCTGCAAGACTGAGCATTTTTTTCTCGCAGGCCATCTTGCCTGGTTCTCGATGTTGTCAGTTCAAGGCCGATCAGTCTTTCTCTCCGAACCTCGAACATCTAACCTCGAACCTCGAGGCCTCAGGCTATCTTTTCCACCTTTACGGCACAGATCTTCAACTCCGGGATCTTGGAGATCGGGTCAAGCTTCGGGTTGGTCAGCCTGTTGACCGGAGTTTCCGTAAAGTGAAAGGATGAAAAGACTATTCCTGGCGGAACGACATCGCTGATTTGCGCCCTGATCTCCATGGCGCCGCGCCGTGAAATCACCCTGACCTGGTCTCCGTCACCGATGCCGAAGCGTTCAGCGTCGGCGCAGTTGATCTCCAGGTAGTCGTGCGGCATCTGCTCATTGAGCATACCTTTGCGGGACATGGCGCCGGTGTGGTAGTGGTATAAGCGGCGCCCGGTGTCCAGGATCAGCGGGAATTCCTCATCCGGCATTTCGTCCGGATTGACGTGTTCGACCGCATTGAACTTCCCAAGCCCGCGGCTGAACTTCTCTCCATGCAGGATCGGTGTGCCCGGATGTTCCGTGTTCGGGCACGGCCATTGGATGCCCCTCTCATCGAGGCGGGCATAGGTAATCCCGGCGTAGGATGGCGTCACCGATCTCATCTCATCGAAGACCTCGGACGGGGAATCGTACTTCATCGGGTATCCCATCGCCGTGGCCATCCTGCAGATGATCTCCCAGTCAGGCAAAGCGATTCCCGGTGGTTCCACGGCCTTGCGGATCCGCTGGACGCGCCGCTCGGTATTGGAGAAGGTGCCGTCCTTCTCGGCGAAAGAGGCTGCCGGAAGCACCACGTCGGCGAACTGGGCGGTCTCGGTCAGGAAGATGTCCTGCACCACCAGGAAGTCGAGGTGCTCCAGGGCATGGGCCACGTGGCTGGCATCCGGGTCGCTGAGCATCGGGTTCTCGCCCATGATGTACATCGCCTTGATCTCCCCGTGATGTGCCGCTGTGATCATCTCGCCTACTGTCAGGCCAGGCTTCTCGCCGATGGTGCAGTTCCAGGCCTTGCCGAATTTCTCCCGGACGGCGGGATCAGCCACACTCTGGTAGGCGGTCAGGACGTTGGGGAGCGCCCCCATGTCACAGGCGCCCTGCACGTTGTTCTGGCCGCGCAGCGGATTGACGCCGGTGGACGGCCGCCCGATCTGGCCGCAGATCATGGCCAGGTTGGCCACCGAGAAGACGTTGTGGGTGCCGACGGTGTGCTGGGTGATCCCCATGGTATAGAGGATGGTCGACTTGGGCGCCTTGGCGTAAGCCCTGGCCACCTGCCGGATCTTCTCCGCCGGGACGCCGGTGATCCCCTCCACATACTCGGGGGTGTACTTGGCCACCTTCTCCTTGAGGTCGTCAAAACCCTCCGTTCTATTGGCGACAAACTCCTTGTTGTAAATATCCTCACTGATGATCACGTTGAGCATCCCGTTGATCAGGGCGATATCGGTGCCCGGTTTCAACCGCAGGTGCTCGTTCGCCCACTTGGCAAGATCCGTCTCCCTGGGGTCGATCACCACCAACTGGGCGCCCTTGCGCAGGGCCTGGTTGATCCGGTAGCTGGTCACCGGATGCGACTCGACAGTGTTGGTGCCACAGGCGAGGATGAAATCGGCATCGGCAATCTCGCTGATGGCATTGGTCATGGCGCCGCTTCCGAATGCTGCCGCTAGACCAGCGACAGTGGGAGCGTGTCAGAGACGGGCGCAGTGATCGATGTTGTTGGTACCGAGCACCGCGCGGGTGAACTTGACCAGAAGATAGTTTTCCTCATTGGTGCAGCGAGCCGAGCTCAGCACCCCGAAGGCGCCGGAGCCGTATTTATCTTTTGTCTCCTTGAACTTGCCGGCGATCAGGCTGATGGCCTCGTCCCAGGTCGCCTCCTGGAATTCCCCGTCCTTTTTGATCAGCGGGGTCTTAAGGCGGTCGTCGCTGTGGATAAACTCGTAGCCAAACCGCCCCTTAACGCAGAGGAAGCGGCCATTGACGTCGCCGTCAGTGCTGGTGACGCCGATGATCCTGCCGTCCCTGACGTTCAGGTCATAGGTACAGCCGGTGCCACAGTATGGACAGACCGTTCTGACCTTCTCCACTTCCCACGGCCGGCCCTTGCCGACCATCTTCTTCTCTTCCAGGGCGCCCACCGGGCAGACCGCGATGCAACTGCCGCAGTAGACGCAGTCCGAATCCTTGATCGGGGTGTCCATGAAGGGGCCGACCTTGGTGTTGAAACCACGGTAGGAGAAATCCAGCACGCTGCGGCCGACGATCTCCTCGCAGGCCCTGATGCAGCGCCCGCAGAGGATGCACTTGTTCATGTCCCGCAGGTAGAAGGGATTGTCGTCGTCTACGTCATAGGCGTGCCGATCTCCCTTGAAGGGAGCGGATGATACTCCATACTCGTAGCAGTACTGCTGCAGCAGGCAGGCGCCGCTCTTTTCACAGGTCATGCAGTCCATCGGGTGATTGGCTATCAGAAGCTCCAACAGAGTCTTGCGGGCTTCCATGACCGCCGGCGTGTTGGTTCGCACCACCATCCCCTCGCTGCAGGTGGTGACGCACGAGGCGGGGAGGTTGCGCATGCCGTCTATCTCTACCACGCACAGGCGGCAGGCCCCGACGGCGGACAGGTCCGGGTCATAGCACAGGGCCGGGATCTTGATCCCGATGGACTGGGCAGCGTCCAATACCGATGTGCCGGCCGGCGCCTGCACAGTCTGGCCATCAATGGTGACGGTTACAAGAGCCATTTTTCTCACACTCCTTTTCGCTAACGGGCAGCCACTGCGATCGGGCTGCTTGTGCCGGCGGCCTCTTTACAATCACACCTCAGGCAGCGTTCGGCTTCTGCCACTGCCTGCTCCAAGGTCAGGCCGAGTTCGACCTCGTTGAAGTTATCCAGCCTCTGGTAAACGGGTAGTGCCCCTTCATGGGGTCGGAGCCCTTCCGTGGCAAAAACCCCTTCGACCTTGCGCACCACCGGGCCGGTGACATAGAGCACACCTTTTCCACCCAGGTATTTGTCGATGGCCGCGGCCGCCTTCTTACCGGCAGCGATGGCCTCAACCACTGTGTCCGGGCCGGTTACACAATCGCCGCCGGAAAAAATCCCGTCAACGTTGGTGGCCATTGACCGCTTATCGACGTTGACAGTCCCTCTTCTGCTCTTGGACAGGCCGGTCTCGCTGTCGATCCGGTCATAGTCGGTCACCTGTCCGATCGCCGGGATGACCAGGTCAACCTTGAAGCTCAACTCTGCTCCCTCTACCGGTACCGGACGCCGGCGGCCACTATCGTCAAAATCTCCCTGGCGCATCTGCTGGCAAACCAGTTCGGTAACATGGCCATTGCTGCCGGCAACCTTTAACGGCGCCGCCAGGTAGGTGAATTTGACCCCCTCGTGTTCGGCTGCCTCGATCTCCTCTTCTGCAGCGGGCATATCCTCGCGCGGGCGGCGGTAGACGACCCGCACTTCCTTGGCCCCCAGCCTGAGGGAGGAGCGAGCGGCGTCCATTGCCACGTTGCCGCCGCCGACCACGGCCACGACCTTGTCTTTCAGGTCCGGCGCCTGCCCCAGGTTGACTTCCCTCAGAAAAGCAACGCCCGGAAGGACACCTTCCAGATCCTCTCCCGGCACTCCCATCGGCTGGTTGCCGTGGGAGCCGATGGCCAGGAAGAGGGCGGCGTGTTGCTGCTTCAGTTCCAGGGCCGTGACATCCTTACCGATCCGGACCCCGGTTTTAATGGTGACACCCAACTGCTGAATCACGGAGATATCCTGGCCCAGCACCTGTCTCGGCAGGCGGTAGTCGGGAATGCCGACTGCCAGCATGCCTCCGGCAACAGGAAGGGCCTCGTAAATGGTCACGGGATAGCCGAGCCGGGCGAGGTAGTAGGCTGCCGACAGACCGGCAGGGCCGGCGCCGATAATGCCCACACTCTGCTCCTTACTCTGGGGTGGTGGCGATACCTCAACCCCGCCATGCTGGTAGACCCAATCGGTGGCGAAACGTTTCAGGACTCTGACGGAGACAGCCTGGTCCATCGTGCCGCGGCGGCATCTTTGCTCACAGGGGTGGTTGCAGACCCGCCCGCAGACCGATGGCAGGGGGTTATCCCGCATGATCAGCAGGTAGGCGTCAGAGAAACGTTTTTGTTTGATCAGGTCCACATAAAGCGGCACGTCGATACCCGCCGGGCAGGTGTTCTGGCACGGCGAGATCACCAGATCGGTACAGACGGAGGCTGGGCAGTGCTTATCGAGGATATGGGCCTCGTACTCATCGCGGAAGTAGCGTAAAGTAGAGAGCACCGGGTTCGGTGCGGTGTTGCCCAGGCCGCACAGGGCGGTGGACTTGATCACCCGGCAGAGGCGATTCAGGATATCGATATCCTCCGGCACGCCCTTGCCGGCGCAGATCCGGGTCAGGATCTCCAGCATCCGCTTCGTTCCTTCACGGCAGGGAGTGCACTTGCCGCAGGACTCGGACTGGGTGAAGTTCAGGAAGAACCGGGCCAAGTCGACCATGCACGTGGTCTCGTCCATGACCACCATACCGCCGGAACCCATCATGGCGCCGGCGGCGATCAGGGATTCGTAATCGACCGGCGTGTCCAGCATCGAGGCAGGAATGCAGCCGCCGGAGGGACCGCCCATCTGCACGCCCTTATAAGCCTTACCCCCGACAATGCCGCCCCCGATCTCGAAGATGATCTCCCGCAGGGTGATCCCCATCGGGACCTCTACCAGGCCGGTGTTGTTGACCTTGCCGACCAGGGCGAACACCTTGGTGCCCTTGCTCTTCTCGGTGCCCATGCTGGCAAACCAACTGCCGCCCCTCAGGATGATCCGGGGCACGTTGGCAAAGGTTTCCACGTTGTTAATGTTCGAAGGCTTATCCCAGAGGCCCTTGACCGCGGGGAACGGCGGACGCACCCGGGGCATGCCGCGCTTGCCTTCGATCGAGGCCATCAGGGCGGTTTCCTCGCCGCAGACAAAAGCCCCGGCGCCCTCCTTGATGTGCAGGTGGAGGCTGAAGCCGGTCCCGAGGATGTTGTTCCCCAGCAGCCCCAACTCCTCCGCCTGGGCGATGGCGATCTTCAGGCGCTTGATCGCCAGCGGGTACTCGGCACGGCAGTAGATATAGCCTTCACGGCAACCGATGGCATAGGCCGCGATCGCCATCCCCTCGAGCACGCTGTGCGGGTCACCCTCGAGCACGCTACGGTCCATAAAAGCGCCGGGGTCGCCCTCGTCGGCGTTGCAGATCAGGTACTTCAGGTCTCCGGGCGACCTCCGGCAGAACTCCCACTTCATCCCGGTGGGGAAACCGCCGCCGCCCCGGCCGCGTAATCCTGAAAGCTTGATCTCGTCGATAAGCTGCTCCGGGGTCATTTCAAAGAGCACTTTTGCCAGTGCCTCATAACCCTCTCGGGCAATGCTTTCCTGGATATTTTCGGGATTGATCGTTCCGCAGTTCCGCAGGGCATTCCGTTTCTGCTTCTTATAAAAAGGAATCTCGCTATAGGTCGGGATCTGCTCCTCCGTAACCGGGGCTTTATAAAGCAAGCGCTCGACGATCCGCCCCTTGAGCAGTTGTTCCGCCACGATCTCCGCAACATCATCCGGCTTTACCCTGACGTAAAATGTCCCTTCGGGATAGACGATCGTGAGGGGCCCCATCTCGCAGAAACCGTGACATCCGGTCTCGACAATCTTTATTTCCTGATCAAGCTTATTTTTTTCCAGTTCTTCAGCAAATGCTAGCTGGACCAGTTTGGATTTGTTGGATGTACATCCAGTACCACCACAAACCAGGACATGTCCTCTGTACTGTACAGGCACCGTAATCCCCCCTTCCGCAACAAGCTGTTATAGTTCTTCAAAGCTAGCGACTGCAAGGTCTTCAACGATATGCCCGTTCACTACATGACCTGTAATAATGCGGGGCACATCAGCCGGCTTCACTTTCCCGTAAGTAATTCGTTTTTCTCCAATGCGCTGCACGTCCACGAGGGGTTCCTTCTCGCACATCCCGATGCATCCCGTCTGGGTTACCTGCGCCTGGACATTTTGCTTGTCTAACTCTTCTAAAATGGCAGCCAAGACCTCGCGGGCGCCGGCCGCAATCCCACAGGTCCCCATGCCGACAATAATCTTGACTCCCCCCGCATCTCGCGCTGCCACAAGCTCTTTGGACTCTTCGCGCAGCCGCTTCAGATCTTCCCTGCTTTTCAGTGCCATATCTTCCACCAGGGTCTCACTCCCGGAAGCAACCCTTTCAAGAGCCGCCTTCTCAATCGCGCTAAAACCCTGGTGTCTTCACCTCCCTTCCTGATTGGGAAATAATGACTTTTAAAAATCTAATCCCGGGCCTCCGGTCTACTGGTATTGATCGACGATTTCTTTCAATCCCTCCGGTTTAAGACGCCCGTAGGCCTCGCCATTGATCATGATCACAGGAGACAACCCGCAACAGCCGAGGCACGCCACCGTTTCCAAGGTATAGCGCAGATCGGGCGTGGTTTCTCCGTCGTCTACCCCGATTTCCTGCTTCATGCGCTCGAAGATCTGCGCTCCGCCCCTCACATGGCAGGCTGTGCCGAGGCAAACCCTGGCAATATTGCGTCCCCTGGGATGCAGGTGGAACTGGGCATAAAAAGTCGTCACTCCGAAAACCCGGCTGGCCGGTAACTTTAACTGCCGCCCGATCTTGAGCAGAATCTCTTTGGGAAGATAGCCGTAAATTTCCTGGGCTCCCTGCAAGATCGGAATCAAAGCACCATTAACGCCACGCCACTGTTCGAAAAGGGCCCCAAATTTCTTTTCCTTTTCTGCATCCTCGTCAACCTGATTACAGCCGCATTCAGACATCCAATACCCTCCCTTCATAAAATTATTTACACTAAATAGCCTGTTCCCCGGAGACAGATTCCGGTTCACAGGAAATTTGACGGCCGAAAAGCTATATGAACCAAAAGCCGCGCCAGGTCTATCAAACGAAGCGAAGCGAAGTTTGAAAGCCATGTGCCTGTCTAGCACTCATATTGCGTAGCATGCGAAGCAATAGTATTTGAGTGCTGGACATATGGCACGGCACATGAATCAATTTAACTTCGCCGCCTAATCAGAGGGATGTACTCCGCATTCTTCAGGCCGGGCGTTAGCCCGGATGCGGAGGATTGAACTCCCAATGATTACTCTATTTTGAACCCACCGCCTATGGAGGCGGGGGACTTCTTAGGCGAAGTTAAACCTATTTATCCAATTCGACATATTCGACGGCGGATTAAAAAAACCTCCTGGTGCTAGTAAAAAAAATAGAATGATATGATAAGATATATTCGTGCGCCCCTGGTATATATTTGCTTTGTATATAAACCGGCGGACGTATATAATGTGAATGTTAAATAATCTGTCGAAAAATGTAAAGAAAGGGAGATCAACTGGAATGTGTTTGGCCGAAGCTCGAAATGATGGAATGTGTCTGTCTGAAATAATTATCCTTCTCTCCGCGGAAGTCATCTGCGGCCAGGACAAGTTAAACATCCCCGTCGAAGCTGTCTACGCCGGGGATCTCATGAGCGATCTGCTGGCTCAGTGTCATACCAATACACACAATAAAACCCTGCTGCTTACCGGCCTCAACAATCCCCAGGTAATCCGCACCGCTGAAATCATGGACGTGACAGCGATCGTTTTTGTGCGCGGAAAACAACTCCATGATGAGGTGCTGCAGTTGGCTAAAGAAAAAGGGGTTCCACTTCTTGTGACTAAATTGTCCCTCTATGATAGTTGCGGGATTCTTTACAGCGCCGGTCTTAGGAAGCAACCAGACAGACTCAGATAGATCTTCCAAAGATAGAGTTCCGGTTTCCAGTGGTCGAAGATCCTTCACGAGCGAGCTGAGAATGATCGGATGAATAAAAAGAAAATTGAAAAGACAGCGGACACGAAACACAAAATTGCCTTTGCTTTTACTATCGAAGGGAATAATTTCTCCAGCGCGGGAGAGGCCTCGATCCGGCTCAAACATGCGCTGCAGCATATCGGATACCCCGCTCTTCTGATCCGGAGGATTGCGGTCGCTGCATATGAAGCCGAAATGAACATCATCATTCATGCGCATCGAGGGGTAATGAAGGCAGAAATCACACCGGAGACGGTCACAATTTGGGCCGAAGATGAGGGACCCGGGATCCCCAACGTGGAGCTGGCGATGCAGGAAGGTTACTCAACCGCCCCGGACTACATCAGAGAGATGGGATTTGGCGCCGGAATGGGCCTCCCCAACATCAAGCGTTGCGCAGACATATTTGACATTAAAACACACATAGAAAAAAGAGGAAATATCGAAAAAGGGACGAAAATAAAGATTGTAATCTACAACAAGTAATCTCATTGCGAGAAAATTACGGCGCCGGGAAAGATGGTGCTTATGGAAAACAAGAGTTTTTCCATTTTTCTTGATAGAAAAAGGTGTACGGGGTGCACCAACTGCATCAAGCGATGCCCCACCGAGGCTATCCGTGTCCGGAACGGGAAAGCGAAAATCTTTGCGTCCCGCTGTATTGAATGTGGTGAATGCATCCGGATCTGTCCGCACTCTGCCCCCATTCCCCAAGCCGATAAGAGAGAAAATATCAAGCAGTTCAAATACACCGTTGTCCTGCCCGATCCGGCCGTGTTCGGCCAGTTCAAACTGAAATATACCCCTCGCCAGATCCTTGCTGCAGTCGCCGCGCTAGGCTTCGACAGCGTTTATGAAGTGGGACGGGCGGCAGATGCAGTCGGCATCGCCTTGCAAGAATTCATCAAAGAAAATAGGGGCGGGGGGCCATGGATCTCCTCCGCCTGCCCCGCCGTAATCCGCCTTATTCAGGTGCGATTCCCCACCTTAACGGAACAGATACTGCCGATACTCTCCCCCATCGAGGTTGCCGCAAGACAGGCCAAAGATGAGATCAGCCAGCGACTGGGTATTGACCGGGAAGAGATCGGCTGTTTTTACCTGACTCCCTGTCCCTCTCAGGTAACTGCCGTCAAATCGCCCTATCACCTGGAACGCTCCCATGTAGATGGAGCATTATCCATTTCCAGTCTCTACCCAGAGATCCGTGATCTCCTGCCAAAAATCAAGAATCAGGATGAGCCGGCGCAAGCGACAGTTTACGGGCTGAAATGGTGTCGCACAGGGGGTCAGACCTTGGCGGTCCTATCAGAAAATTACCTGGCTGTAGCTGTAGATGGAATCCACAATCTCCACAAGCTATTCGAAGAAATCGAATTGGGAAAGTTCGACAACAATATCAATTTCATTGAGTGCCAGTGCTGCCAAGGAGGTTGCGTCGGAGGACCGTTCACCATAGAGAACCCCTTTGTGGCGCGAGTTCTGCTGCGGCAGAGACAAACCCAATTTAGACCGAAACTGGATGCCGGGGAGGCGCAGGAGATCCAGGACCGCTACCATCAGGGCTATTACCGGGCAGAAAAAAAAGCCGAACCCCTCCCCGTCATGTCCCTGCGCAAGAACATAGCAAGGGCTATTGACGTGATGGAACAGGCCGAAAAAATCCTCAGCCAGTTGCCAGGGCTTGATTGCGGCTCTTGCGGCTGCCCCACTTGCCGGATCCTCGCCGAAGACATTGTCTGCGGTATTGCCACGGAAATGGACTGTTATTTCAAACTGCGGGAGCACGTTCAATTCCTTGCGGAGCAGATGCTGGCGCTTGCCCTGAAAGTTCCTCCCGTTACACCGGTGCAATACCAGATCATGCAAACCCAACGGGAGGTTCTGAAGTTTGCAAAAAGAGTCCCTCCGGTTCTTGGAAAACAGAGTCAGAAAAAAAAGAGAGGCTAGTCGAATGACTGTTGAACAGGTGGTACGGGCACTGGGCCTGAACGTACGAAGCGGAGCATTCAAACTCGACCAGAAAGTTGGCGGAGTTTATGTTTCCGACCTACTCAGCGATGTCATGGCAAACGCCAAGCAAGGGGACATCTGGATCACGCTTCAGGTACACCAAAATGTCGTTGCGGTAGCGACACTGCTCAATCTGGCCGGCGTGATTATCAGCCGGGGAGCAGAACCGGATGAAGCAACCATAGCCAAAGCTGAACAGGAGTCAGTCCCGGTCCTCACATCACCGGAACCTACTTTTGAAATAGCAGGGCGCCTCTATCAACTGCTTTCGGAGCCGGATGCCCCGGCACTAAAGTAATTTCTTCAAAATCTTTTGGCACCGCGCCGCGCCCTGCTACGCCATGTCCGGCGCCAGCCAGCATCTGACAAGCGTATCCAAAAGAGCCAGAAAAGACCTGGAGTCAACCATGCGTAAATTTGCCGTCGACCTGCATCTTCATACGGCCCTCTCTCCATGCGCCGAGGAGGAAATGACCCCTCCTGCAATCCTCGCCCAAGCCGCTGCCAACGGTCTTCAAATAATTGCAATCACAGACCATAACACCGCAGGCAACACGCCTGCCTTTTTTGAAGCAGCTTCAGGGGGGCCGGTGAACGTGATTCCTGGCATGGAGGTACAAACCCGGGAGGAAGTACATCTCATCTGTCTCTTTGCCGGTCCGGACGAGGCCCTTGCCTGGCAAGAAGTTGTGTATGCCCACTTGCCGCCTTTGAAAAATAGCGTGAGGGTTTTTGGCAGCCAGCAGATCCTCAATGCCGCCGGTGAGATGATCGGAACCGAGGACAGGCTTCTCCTCACCTCGACAGACTTTTCAGTCGAAGAGGCTATTGCCGAAGTGCGTGCCCGAAACGGGATCTGTTATCCGGCCCACGTTGATCGACCCGCTTTCAGCATCATCGGAAACCTGGGCTTTATCCCACCGGACCTCCCGATCCCTGTTATAGAAATTTCCCGGAATATCAACCGGGCTGGGGTTCTGGCAAAATTTCCCGCCCTGGGTCGCTATCCGATCCTGGGTTGTTCTGATGCCCACCGTCTTGCCGAAATCAGCCGGGCGCGCTCCCTGGTCAGCTTGGAAGAACCAACATTTGCAGCACTCGTGGAAGCTTTCTGGGATCGGCGTCAAAACAGGATCGAGGTGGATTAGGTGCGCGAGCTCTCCCTCCACATTTCAGATATTCTTGAAAACTCCAGGGTCGCCGGAGCCTCGCTGATCCAACTCGGGATCAAAGAAGACATGGAACGCGACCGCCTTGAAATCACCATCACCGACAACGGAAGAGGAATGGAAAAAGAACTTACAGAGCGGGTTTTCGATCCCTTCGTGACATCCCGCACCTGCCGGAAGGTGGGTTTGGGATTGCCTCTCTTGAAAGCCGCCGCCCAACGCTGTAATGGCGACGTCGAAATCAGATCGGAAGTGGGTCAAGGAACCAGCGTCTCCAGCGTGTTTCAGCACACTCACATAGACAGGGCCCCGCTCGGCAATATCGTAGATAGCCTGTTTGTGTTTGTGGCAGCCAACCCCGAGCTGGATCTTGTTTATACACACGAAGTTGAGGGGAGGAACTTCATCTTAGATACTCGGGAGCTTCGAGAAGAGTTGGAGGGAGTCCCCTTGAACACCCCTTCCGTGCTCAACTGGATCCGGAATTACCTGCGGGAAGGACTTCAAGAAATCAAGTCGTGTGCGTGAACCTTTTCAACTCTCGTCTCTCACCTTCACAAGCCCGATTGCCTGCAATTCCCAGTTGATCAATTATGTAAACCATGGCACAATTGCCATGCACGATTGGTATTGCCGAATCTGCACTCGTATTCCATGCGTGTGCGGTACGGGGGAACCATCGACCAACCACCAAAATGGGGTGAATCCCCGCCATTTGGCGTCGCATGCAGAGTCTGTTCCGGCTGCTTGCCGACAACTTCACGCAGCACTTGCGGATGTCTGTAACGGTCAAGCTCTGAAAGAGGCGGAAGGGCGCTAATATGCGGGGTAGGGTCTTACCTTTCACCCGAACCCGACAGCTTACCCCGGAGGCAGAGAAAGGGAGGGAAAAGCCTTGCGGAAAGTCCTGGGCATTGTTTTCGGCGTACTCTTCTTCTGCCTGGCCTTTACCGGGACAGGCTACGCCGCCACCTACACCGTCCAGCCCGGCGACACCTTCTACCTGATCGCCCTGCAGTACGGCATGAGCGCCGACCAACTGATGGCAGCCAACGAAGATACCAGCAGCGACCTGTATCCCGGCCAGGTTCTGACCATTCCTCAAGTTAACGGTTACAATAACCAGTACACGGTCGTTGCCGGTGACACCCTGTTCCAGATCGCTCAAGAATACGGGACAACGCTGGACGCCCTGGTCGCCCTGAACCACCTCACCCCGGACAGCCAGGGGAACGTGGACATCTATCCGGGGCAGGTGCTGCAACTGCCCGGCAGTCAGGGTGAAGCGCCCGCCGGAGCCGGCGGCGTTGCCTGGACCCGGCAGTACACTGTCAGACCCGGCGATACCCTGGAACAGATCGCCCAGCAATGCGGCGCCAGTCCCTCTGCCATCGTCGCCAGCAACAACCTCACGGATACGGTGCTCTCTCCCGGGCAGCAACTGCTGCTGCCGAACGGGTCGTCCAGCCCCCGGGCCTCCCGGGCCGGAATCACCGCCGGCGACACCTACCTGCTGGCCCAGTTAATCAATGCGGAGGCCGGAGGGGAACCCTTCGAGGGACAGGTGGCAGTAGGGGCGGTAGTGCTCAACCGCCTGTTCGACCCGGATTTTCCCAAAACCATCAAGGACGTCATCTTCCAATACGATAGTGATATCGATACGTACCAGTTCGAACCGGTGCAGAACGGCGCCATCAACGAACAGCCCTGTCCGTCGGCCATACGTGCGGCCTACGCCGCCCTGAGCGGATGGGATCCCACTGGCGGAGCGCTGTTCTTTTACAACCCCCTGAAAGCCGTGAGCAGCTTTTTTGACAGCAGCCTGACCTATCTCAAACAGATCGGCAACCATCTCTTCTACAAATAGGACCTATTCATCCCTGCCCCCCGGCATCGACATAGAAAGAGCCTCGAAAGGATACACAACCGTCCGCCATGACCTCCAGAATTTCTGCAATACTCACGCCATCTATCGCAAAAGCCTTTGGAAATATGCTATCACTGAATAACCGATCTTTCCATTTGAAGTAAATATTCTTTTATTTCCAAGTGCCCTGTCCCGCAATACCCCGTCAGATCTCCATTCTTACCGATCACGCGATGGCACGGTATAATAATGGGGATGGGGTTTTTCCTGTTCGCTTGCCCGACAGCCCTGCAGCCTTTGGGCTTACCGACTGCAAGAGCGATGTCGGCATAGCTGCGGGTTTCCCCGAAAGGAATGGCTAACAGTTCTTTCCATACTTTTTTACAAAATTCGGTTCCTTCTATTGATAAAGGCACGGTGAACTCAAGCCTTTTTCCCGAAAAATACTCGTCAAGCTCCTTTACGGCGTTCCGGCACAATGCCGCATCCCGCTTCATCTCTCCGTGCCCGGCAAAGTAATCATCCCATTGCCCGGAAGTTAAGATCACTCCCCTGACACCGATTTCGTCCACTACCACGTGGATCTGGCCAAAAGGGTACTCATAGGTATCGAACGCCGTTTTCATACATGCCTCCCTGAACTTTTTACATATTGAGTTCATGGCCGGACGGAGCAATTCCTGCTTGCGCGGGCATCTAAGGAGCCACAAATTACTCACCCTGAATATCCCCCCGGGATATGGCCAGTTGAAGAGTAGACTCACGATATAATCCTGATGGCGGCCTCCGTCAGTGCCCCAAGGTGGGTGTAAAACCTGCCCAGCAGGTCGCGCCCCCGGCTGTCGAAGGCGATGCCGGGCAGCAGAAGCAGGTCGTAATCCTGTCCGCGCCGGGTGCCCTCTGGGCGCGGCACCCTGCTCTTGATATTTTTGATGGCGACTGCGAAATCGAATGTTGTCAGCAGCCCGGCAGCAGTTATAGAGCCGCCAAAAAAACGGCTGGTAACAGCCTCTAGATGCACGCTGCCGCAGGCCCTTTCCCACTCGGGCAGGGCCAACTGCAGCCAGGGGAGACCCCAGGCGGAGGTCAGGACCAGCACCCGCCTCGCCCGGTGCTGGCGGATCACTCCGGCCACCCTGTCCACCAGCGTCCAGTCCAGGTCGCAGTTCATCACCAGGCCCGACGCCCGGCGCCGCTTTTTGACGATGAGAACCGGCTCTGTCCCGTCGCCGGGCAGGCCGGGCCTCGCCACATCGAGGACCGGACGCCCAAAACGCTCCACCGTGCGGAAGGCCCCCACCCTGCAGCGCACCTGCCTGCCGTGCACCGCCCTGATCACTTCTCCCCTCTGCAGTCCTGCCCGCGCCGCCGCAGAGCCGGCTATCACCCCGGCGACCTCAGCCTGCAACCGTTCCCCGGCATCGGCCAGGAATGGCTCCAGCAGCAGCGGGATACGCATCCGTTCCTGCTGCCGGTGCACAAACAGGCTCAGCTTCCGGTGCATGGCCAGGGGATCGAAACGCAGCCAGGAGGCGGCCAGTTTGGTGAACCCCGGCAGAAAGACCCGGACCGTGGCCGCCCCCTGCTCCTGTAAGAAGTGGCAGGTGGCCGCCAGGTCCCCCCATCCGACCAGGTGCGGCATGGCCACCAGGCTGCCGTGACAGGTGACGCCGGCATCGCCGAGGAGGCGGGCAGCGTCCAGCGCCCGCCCCGGATCGCAGTCGCCCATCAGCAGGCGGCGTCCCTCCGGGTTGGCGCTGTTCAGGGACAGGTTGACATCCAGCGGTTGCATGGCAGCCAGTCGCTTCACTGCCACACGATCCAAAAAAGTGCCATTTGTCGTGATCTGCAGCGGAGTCTGCGGATAGCGCTCCCTGACCGTCTCCAGCGCCTGCCAGATGTGGGGGTGGGTGAAGGGTTCGCCCTCGTTGATGCGGGTGGCCGCTTCGCCGATGATGATCTTGCGCCCGGGATCGAGGCAGGGAATCAGGCTCTTGACGAGAGGCAGGGGCAGGTGGGGGACGACATATACCCTGACGCCCCGGGGATTCTGGAGATTGCTGCAAAAGACACACCTGAGGTTGCAGGCGGATGTCAGCGGCAGGACGTTCTCCTTGCTTGCACTTTCCCATAATATGAACGGAATCATTGCGCCAACAAGCCTTCCTAATTATAATATCAACTGTCAGGACGCAGGTCGGACGACGCAGGATCGATGTTCTTGCGCGCCAGGTAAAAGTAGAATACGCCCCCCGCCAGGGCAATGCCCAGGGCGGCCAGGGAGGCCGCGCCACCCCCCCAGAAACTGGAGTTTTCCCGGAACAACTCGATCACGGAGCGGGTCAGTCCGTAAAGGATAAACAATAAAGCCACCACCTGGCCCCGGAAGCGGATGCGGGAGGAGACCACCTCCAGGATGGCAAAGATCAGCAGTCCAGCCGCCATTGAAAACAACTGGGTCGGGTAGCGGGGCAGGTCGTCGACTGCCGGAAAAACCATGCCTATGGGCAGGTTGGTCGGTATCCCATAGCAACAGCCGTTGAAGAAGCAGCCGATGCGGGCGATGGCATAGCCCAGCATCAGGCTGGGGGCTGCCAGGTCCAATAAGGCCAACACGGGGATCTTGGTCATGCGCAGGTAGATGACGGCAGCAATGAGGCAGAACAGAACCGCGCCGTAAAAAGCCAGACCTCCTTGTTGCAGCATAAAGATTTGCAGGGGATGGCTCAGGTAGTAACCGGGGTCGTAAAGCAGGATGTACGCCAGGCGGGCCCCGACGATTCCCGCCACCGTTCCCAGCAGCACGAAGTCGATCACGAACTGCGCTGAAACACCTTTCCTCTCAACCTTACGCATCAGCCACAGCGTCCCGGCCAAGATGGCCAGTGCCATAAAAAAGCCGTAGCTGTAAACTTTCAGGAATCCGATCTGGAATAAAATAGGATGCACCAGAATACCGCCTTTTTTATAAACTTTCAGACAATCCACATATCCACAGGGTTATCCACATTTGTCAGGTCGCTCTTGTTAAGATATTGTAAAGTTTATCCCCATAATTAACAGGTCCCAACCTCAACCTCCCAAGATCTGTATATTTTTAAATAAGATAATAGTCCTTAATTTTCAAAAGTCATTAGGCTCAGTTCAATAGAACCACTGTCTCATCTCAAGAAATACATTTTCATCGTAAGACTGGTGGTTCAACCACATTGCAAAGATGATCCTGACCCAAGTGTAGTCTATCCGTGAGGGGGTACCAGGGGATGGTTGGCAAAGGCCTCCTGCTCCAGTGGGGCAAAGCGTTGGGCTAAAAAATAGCGGTATCCGGCGCAGGCGACCATGGCCGCATTGTCGGTGCAGAGGTCTTTGGGAGGGATGAAACAGGCCAGCGCCTCCTCCTTGGCCCTGGACAGCAGCAGGCTGCGTATCGCTGAATTGGCAGCCACGCCCCCGGCCAGGGCAATCTGTCCGACCCCTGCCACCCTGGCTGCGGCCAGGAGCTTCTCCACCAGGACCTCGGCAACCGCTGCCTGAAAACTGGCGGCCACGTCCTCCGGCCGGGCCATATTGTCACGTTTCAGGTAATTCTGGACTGCGGTCTTGAGCCCGCTGAAGCTGAAATCCAGGCTGTTTTCGCCCAGCCAGGCCCTGGGGAAGGCAATCGCCCGGGGATCGCCGCCGGTGGCCATGGCCTCCAGGTTGGGCCCGCCGGGATAGGACAGTCCCAGCAGGCGGGCCACCTTGTCAAAGGCCTCGCCTGCGGCATCGTCCCGGGTGGCGCCCAGCATTTCATATACCAGGTGTTCCCGTACCAGGACCAGAGAGGTATGGCCCCCGGAAACGATCAGGGTGATCAGCGGGGGCTCAAGTTCGGGATAGGTCAGAAAGTTGGCAAACAGGTGAGCCTCCAGATGGTGTACCGCCAACAGCGGGATTTTGAGGGCATAGGCATAGGCCTTGGCAGCCGCCACGCCGACCAGCAACGCCCCGATCAGCCCGGGGCCGACGGTGACTGCAACTCCGCTGAGATCGGCAAAACTCAGTCCTGCCCCGGTCAGCGCAGCCTCCACGACATCAGTGATCTTTTCCAGGTGCTGGCGGGAGGCAACCTCCGGCACCACGCCGCCGTACTGGCGGTGGATGTTGATCTGGGAGGCAATGATGTTTGAAACCACAGCCTCTCCGTCTCTGACCACAGCCGCTGCGGTTTCATCACAGCTTGTCTCAATGCCAAGAATATAAACAGGCGCCAATTCCTTCTCCTCCTGCGCGGCAATAAATTAGCGCTGCCAGACCAGGCGTTCCAGCAGGGACATCGGGGACATTTTCTTTACCTCGGAGCCGGAAAGTTCCAGCTTGAAATCGAAACAGATCAGGTCGCTCTGCTGCACATCCGGCAACAGAGCCAGCGGCCAGCGGGCTGCGAATCCCTCATCCCCCAGCAACATCACCACCATGTCTCCCTCGATCCGGTCGACGACTCCCCTGATGATCATGGCAAACATCTCCCTCCCCCGGATGGGGACATTCCTCGGAGGCGTGTCCCCGTTCCTTAATATTTCCGCAGATCTACGCGTTCAAACACGGCCTGACAGAGGGCGACCCTTCCTGCGTGTGTTCCAAAGCACTTACCTTTCTGGATGACAAGCACGCAAACCGGCTTCCGTAACGTGTTCAATCACCCGTCACCATTCTGACTTGTGAACGCGGGACGTACAGTCCTCCGGCAAGAGATTGCGCATCATCACCAAGGCGTCCTCATGGGTCTCCAGGTAGTAGTTCCGGCGACAGCCGATCTGGCGGAAACCCAGGTTCTTGTATAGAATGCGGGCAGCACTATTCGAAGGGCGGACCTCCAGGATCATGGTGGTGGCTCCATGGCTCCGGGCATGGTTGATCAGGGTGTTCACGAAGATCTTGCCCAAACCCCGGCCGCGCCAATCCGGGTGCACGGCAATGGTGGTGATATGGGCCTCCCCGGAGAAAAGCCACATACCGCAGTATCCCACCACCTTGCCATCGTGAACAGCCACGTTATAGTACGCAAACTTGTTCCTCAGTTCGCTGAGAAAGGCATGATCAGCCCAGGGAGTTGGAAAGGAGACATTCTCGATCGCCAGGATCTCCGGAATATCGCCTTTTTCCATGTTACGGAACTCGATCTCCACTGAATTCATCCACCTTCACTTGCGCCATAGAGGACATTGCATCGGGGACGTTCCTCGAAGAGGCGTGTCCCCTTTCCTTGATTGTTCCCCAGCAAGTGCTGGGGAACAACGCGCCCGGCGGCGCCATGTCCGGTGGACCGGGCGCGGCATGCGCGGGGATTCCTTAGCCTGTGTGTCCCCAGTCATTTACTTGCGTCTGATAGCCGGCGGTTTCACGTACAACGCCCGAATCGCAGGCAGTCGGGTGTCCCCTTGCCGTTGCTCCAGGGCGCCCAGTCCCACGGCGGCGACCAGCGCCGCCCGCGGCCACAACTGGGCCGGCTCCGCCAGGACAGCCCGGTCGCCCAGGGCCTCCCGCAGCACATCCCACCAGGCCAGAGCACCCTCGCCGGTGAAAGTCACCCCGGCGCGCAGGTCATTCTGCAGGCGGTCGGCCAGACGCCGGGGGTCGACGGCCAGGTAGCCGCTGAGCCGCTTCATCCGCTCCTGCCGCGCCCCACCCGGAGGGTACCCGGCGCCCGCTTGTGGACTCGGACCTGGCACCGCCGCAACAGCAGAGGCGGCATATGGTGGCGCGCTCACATAAAAAGAGGCATATACCTCCTGCGCCCTGGCTGTCAGAACCGGACAGATCAATCCAGGCGTTCCATGCAGGCCTAGGGCCAAAGCGTCCAGGGTGGGCACTCCGGTCAGGGGCTTCCTGAGGGTGTGCGCCAAGGCCTTGGCGGTGGCCATACCGACCCGCAGCGACGTGAACGAGCCGGGGCCGACAGACACGGCAAAAGCATCGATATCCTGAAGGGTCATCCCCAGGCCCGACAGTACCTGGTCGACCACCGGAAGCAGGCGTTCCATGTGGCCCTGCCTGGTACTAAAGCCAGCCTCCCCTAAAATACGCCGGTCTTCCACGACCGCTGCCGAAACTACCGGTGTTGAAGTTTCTATTCCAAGGACCCGAATCTCTGCGACAACTCCTTAACCAGCATTTGATAGCGTCCGCCCCCGGGAATAAACTGCAGGCACCGATTACAACCGGAATACTCCACGGGATCGATCCGCACCTCCAGAAACTCTGCCGGTAATGCCTCCGGGATCAGGTTGCCCCACTCGATCAGGACTATTCCCCGGCCTCCCAGGTATTCCTCCCAGCCGATCTCTTCCAGTTCCCGCACCGTCCACAAGCGGTAGAAATCGCAGTGGAATACCGGGTACCTGCCCAGATACTCCTGGACAATCAGAAAGCTGGGACTGGAAACGCCATCGCAACCCAGCCCCCTGGCCACCCCGCGCACGAAGACGGTCTTGCCGGCGCCCAACTCCCCCACCAGCGATACCACATCACCGGGAGCCAACTGACGGCCCAATTCCTCGCCGATCGTCTCCGTGTGCTCGGGGCTAGGGGAGACTATCTCCCACAACGAAACATCACCGCCACCGCCTGCTGTTATCCAGTCTATTATAGCCGTTGTCTCCGTCTCTAACAAGAATTAGAAGAAAGGCTCGCTATTCACGCATTATCCAGACTGATCATATTATGATATGGTCAATCAGCCTACCATTTAATACCATATAGGAGGCTATCGCATGGCTTTGGGGGTAGATACTGCTGACGCCCTGAGCAGCGTGAACTGGGGAGCGTTTCGTAATTGGTGCGGCCTGTATCCTGTATTTGCCGACCGTTCCCCAGCACTCAAAACGACATGGAAGGTGGTCATAATGAAGTCTCGCCGTGTACCTCCTATCGTTTAAGGTACTACTCTCCGTTGAGCGCCCGCAAAAGCGTCACAATCAAGGTGGCAGTGCAGACAGCGGCATAGCATCCTATTGCATGGTCAATATATCATACTGCAGGGGGTTCGAACTTTTTTAATTGTGAAAGTCGCTTCAAAACCAGTCTCACTGCTATAGCATCATCCAAATACCCGATCGGAAAAACGTAATCCGGAATTATATCTGTAGAAAGAATGAAGTACAGCAGCGCACTCCCCAGCATGGTACGCTCGTCCGGCGTGATATCATCCGTGCAAAACTGCTCATGCATCTGTTTCAACTGTTCAATAAATGGCCCCGCTCCGCTCACCTGATTCACTTTGGCACGGAAGTCCTCCCGGATAATCCGCTGCCCTTCCTCAGTTTGGGCATATTGCTCATATCTGAACAGTTCCTGCTCAACCTGATCAGTAGTGCATTGCTCGCTAAACAAATTTGAGGATTTCAGAACCTCTTGTATGTCATCCATTACGGTGCGGATATCTGATGCCATCTCCTGCCGGGGGCCGCCAACCTCAAATCCGGCTGCTGAAAATAACTGGCTTAACGGTAAGTTCAGCGCATGAGCGATCCTCTGCAGATGCCTGGCATTTGCAGGCTGTTTGCCGTTGGCAATCCGGGAAATAGTCGCCGTATCGATTGCGGTGAGTTCACTGAGCTTGCGCATCGAAAGCGAGCGCTCACGCAACACTGTTTTCAATAATGAACCAAGGGGTAATCCGTTTTTTTCTTCAGGCATGCCCGCTTTCTCCCTCCCCCCAAAACAACCGGAGTGTTGCGTCCATATCAACAGTATATGTTGAGCTAGGGCAATTTTCTTCAACATTCTTAAAAAAGAGGCCGACCCTGTTGAAACTTTTTCATCATCTTTGAAATGACCAAGCACCTTTTATCAACACATTTAATATTATGTCTCTTGCAACAACCGACCAACGTGATTTCCAGGAGGCAAACTTGAATGAATGGAGCAATACCAGCACCGGATGCTTCATTATGTGAAAATCAGTCCCGGTTTCATGCCATCATCAGCCAACCGAACAAGGGATGGTGGCGTTTTTTATTGTTGTTCTGGGCGCTCCTCGGCCCGGGCCTGCTCGCTGCGATGGCCGATAACGATGCCGGGGGCATGATTTCATATTGCGTAACCGGCGTGAAATTCGGGATCGGGCTCTTCATCCCGCTGGTACTCTGTTTGGTACTGGTCACCTATACCGTTCAGGAGATGGCCATGCGCCTTGGCACTGTCACTCAAACAGGATTCACCAAGTTGATATCCCTCCATTACGGACATTTTTGGATGCGCTACCATGTCATCACGCTTTTTTCGGAAAACATGCTGACGCTGTTGACGGAATTTATCGGCATGACCGCAGGATTGATCATTCTGGGCCTGCCGCTGTGGGCAAGCGACGCTCTCAGCCTGCTTCTCATCCTATCTATTACCGTATTTACCGGATATTGGACGAAAGAGCGATTGGCACTGCTTATCGGGGCATTGAACATCATTTTTGTCGTTGTTGCAGCCATGACGCATCCCAGCATGGCGGCCATCGGGCATGCATTTGCAGCATGGAACGTGCCGGCGGGCAGCAGCGACCTCTCCTGGTACATCATCGCACTCATCGGCAATGCCATCGCTCCGTGGATGATATTCTATCAAGGCAGCGCTTACATCGACAAGGGGGTCATTGCAGACAATCTCCGTCTGGGGCGCATTGACACGTGTATCGGTTGTGTAGTGCAGGTATTGATCGCTGCCTGCGCCATCATTGCCGGGGCAGCGCTCTACGGACATTTGAACAACGTGGCGGCTCTGGGCCCTGCTGCCCTCATTAACGCCTTTGACACACTTGTTGGACACTGGCCCGCCCTTCTATTCGGGCTGGGACTTTTCAACGCCGGTCTTCTCGCCTCGATCACCATATCTCTTTCCTCATCCTGGTCAGTGGCCGAAGCGTTCGGTTGGTCCAAAAGTCTAAATGACAAGATATCTGATGCTCCGAGGTTTTATGCGGTCTACATCGGCAGTGTCATTGTGGCGGCAGTTGCCTTTCTAATACCAAATCTACCTTTAAACTTCATAGCCGTGATTACGCAAGTCATAGGCGGTTTCCTGACGGCTCCGATTCTCATTTTCCTGTCGTTGCTCGCAAATAACAAGCAATTGATGGGAAGGCACAAAAACAGCTTATTCGGTAATATCTGCGCCTGGACAATTTCCGCAACTCTCATCGGGCTGGCTGTTCTTCTCTTGTGGAATACGATTTCAGGATTATTGTAGACTCCGGAGAGGCAGCAGGAGGGCCGGTAGACGGCCCTCCCTTTGCATGGCGCTGCAAATAAAATAAGCGGAACGCAGAAGGAACTAAACAGACTTTGTGGAACTTGAATAGGCTATGTAGGAGGGGTTCAATGACATGGCCAGGCCTTGCATCGGCATTACTACCGCCCATAACGCCGGGCAGGATTACTACTACTGCCGGAACAGCTACATCGGGGGCGTCCGGCAGGCGGGGGGCGTTCCCCTGCTGCTGCCGCCGCTGGTGGATCAGGATGAACTCCTGAGCTGCGCCGGAAGGCTGGATGCCTTGCTGCTGTCCGGCGGCGGGGATGCGCACCCCTCTCTGTTCGGCGAGCAACCCCACTGTAAACTGGGGGAGTTTGACCCAGTACGGGACGATTTTGAGATCAGGATGCTTCGGTTGATGATCGATCTGGGCAAGCCGGTGTTGGGTATCTGCCGCGGGATCCAGGTGATCAACGTCGCCCTGGGCGGCAGCCTCTACCAGGACCTGGTGTCCCAGCAGCCCCAGTCGCTGCAGCACCAACAGGGGGCTCCCCGCCGGTACCCCACTCACTCGGTGACTGTGCGCCAGGGCAGCAAGCTGTCCGATATTCTGGGCGCAACCAGGCTACAGGTCAACAGCCTCCACCACCAGGCGATCAAGGACGTCGCCCCTGGGCTGCAGGCGACCGCCTGGGCGGACGACGGCGTGATCGAAGGAGTGGAGGCGTCCGGCCATCCCTGGCTGCTGGGGGTGCAGTGGCACCCGGAGGGAATGTGGGAGCATGATCAGGCGGCGGCCTCCCTGTTTCGTGCCCTGGTCAGTGCCGCAGGCGGCTGAGAACGGAGCATTCCGAGCCCGGCAATCGTGGGCGTGAATGAGAGTCTGATGGCCGTGAGGATGCAGATGGAACTCTTCATCGACCAGGTTGACCTTGATCAGGAGATCGATGTTGCTCAGGATTTCCTCACAGGGCCCCGCGGCCACCAGGTGATGGTCCTCGCTGAAGACCAGGGCGCGGTCGGCGATCTCCTCCACGGTTTCCAGGTTGTGAGTGGCCACGATGATTGTCTTTCCTGCCTTGTTCAGTTGTTGGAACAGGTGGATCAGTTTGCGCTGCGTCCGCGGGTCCAGCCCGCTCGTAGGCTCATCCAGCAGCAGCACATCCGGGTTCAGGGAGAGCACCGAGGCCAGCGCCACCAGCCTCTTCTCCCCGCCGGAGAGTTTGAACGGCGGCCGCTGACGAAAGCGTTCCAGGCCCAGCAAGGCGATCACTTCATCCACCAGCCGGTGGACTTCGGCTTCCGGCAAGCCCAACTGTATTGGCCCAAAGGCAATCTCTTCCCAGACGTTGGAATTGAACAGTTGAGCGTCGGAATTCTGAAAGACGAATCCTACCCGGCGTCGGAAAGCAAAGGAAAACTCCTCGTTTGCCAGGCTCTCCTCGCTGAGGATTTGCCCGAAAGCCTTGAGCGTTCCCTCCCTGGTAAACAACAGGCCGTTCAACAGCTTGAGCAGGGTGGACTTCCCGCTCCCGTTGGCGCCCAGCAGGGCAACCTTCTCGCCCCTGTTGATGGACAGGTTGATGCCTTCCAGCGCTTTTTCCCCGCTCGGGTAGTTAAAGCCGACGTCTTTTAACTCGAAGATGGCTTCATCGTCAACTGACAAGCCGATCACCCCCAAGCAGAATTATCGTGACCAGAAGCGCAAAGGCGATCCAAAACCAGTCCAATCCCCGGATCTTGGCGTTTTTCAGGGTGCGCGGGGTGCCGGTGTAGCCCCGGGAGAGCATCGCCGCATGGACCTCGTCGCTCAGGATGAACGCCTTTGACCAGAGGGCGCCCATGGCGTTGCCCACGAACCGCTGCTGCTCCCCGGTTCCCGTCCGGCCTACCGTCCGGCTCATCCGGGCCTGGAACATGTCGCTGGCGCTCTGCAGCAGAACATAGATATAGCGATAGGTCATCTCCAAGATATTGATAAACAGCGTGGGGATCCGGATCATGCTGAATCCTCTCAGCAAATACGCCCAGCGGGTGGTCAGGGTCAACAACACGCTCAGGGAAACGCAGGCACCCACCCGCAGGATGAAGATGACTGCCCCACGAACCCCCTGGCTGGTGATCGTCAACTCGCCCGGCAGCACCCACGGCCCTAGGCGGTGCTGGCCGCTGAAGTGAAGCAGCACCAGCAGCGGGTCTCCGGGACGAATCACGTTGAAGAGCGTCGGCAGGATGATGATCCCGGTAAATATCGGCACCACCAGCCAGACCCGCTTCAAGAAGGTGGACAGCGGCACGGCTGACATATAGGCCAGCATCAGGATCCAAAGATTGAACAGGAGCAGCAGTTCCCAGCTGCGCAGACTCACGGCCACAAAGATCAGCAACAGGGTGGTGATCACCTTGATGCCGGGATGCAAGCCCTGCATCAGGCCATTGGCGCTGGCGATCCGTTCGGAGTAAAAGTCGTCCATCAGGAAGCCTGAGAAGGCGTCGATGGTTTTTTCCACAAAACTGCGCCGCGTCTTTTTAGCGCTGTTTGAGGGGGGGAGCGGCCCCTGAGACTTCAGGAGCCACTCCGGTATCTGATAGTCAACCATGTTAAATCAAGTTCCTTCCCCTTTGACGTCTCTGACGACGATCAGTCTTAAGTCTCAGATTTTTTGGCTTCTCTGGCAGCGATCATCCTGGTGACCAGAAGGGTAATACCGGCGATGAGGGCGATCCCCACCACGGCCGCCAGGTAATAGCCCACGCTCTGGTGCCAGAGGTCCGGGGCGGAGGCGGCAAAAGGCGAATTGGGGACACCGTAATCCTGCAGCAAGCCGTGGTAGTGTCCTCGCAGTGCTGCCAGGCCTGCGGGAACAAATCCGAAAGCCGCCTTGATATCAGAAATTTCGCCCTCTCCAAAGGCGCCTCCCGGGGCCAGCAGCCCGAGCGGAACGAGCACGATCAGGGCTATGATAACATACCACAACTTGTTGAATGCCGCCTTGGCCGGCGCCAGCCTCGCCGAGATCTGATTTGCGATTATCGACGGGTTGGTTAACTGGAAGTATCGAGTGATCCCGCCTGTAGCAATGGCTTCGACGGGGCCTGCCATCAAGAGATGAGCAAGCAGCATGGCCGGCACTGAGACGGTGATGGGAAAGGGGGAATACAGCGGCACACCCTGCGCAGTGTGGAACAATACCGGCTGCAGGCCCAACTCGATACCGACACAAGTAGCGGCCAGGTTGATACCAATGTAGCTGCCAATGGCGCCCCAGATCCAGCGCTTGTTAGACGTGACCTCCGAGTTGCCGGCAAACGTGCGGTAGATAAAGAAGGTAACAAAGGGGATCACCAGGGCCATGTTGAAGCAGTTGAAACCGAAGGCGAAGACCCCGCCGTCGCCAAACAGCAACGCCTGGATCGCCAGGGCGATGGAGACACAGATGGTGGCCGCCCAGGGCCCCAGGATGACAGCCAGGATGCCGGCGCCCACTGCATGAGCAGTGGTGCCACCCGGTATGGGCACGTTGAACATCATCAGGACGAAGGAGAAGGCCGCCCCGATCACCATCAGCGGGACCAATTTTGTATTGAGGACCGCCTTCACCTTTTTGACCGCTGTCGCCCAGAACGGAATCATGATCGCATACCCTACCACGCATGTCGCCGGGCTGAGATATCCGTCAGGAATATGCACAAATAATCATCCTTTCTTTTTTATAATAGAACTATTTTCATCCTTCAAGGACCGCCAAATCTTTACCACAGATGACTACCCGCTCTAATGCCCCCGCTTCTCCTCCGCATCCGGGCTTACAGCCCGGCCTGAAGAATGCGGAGTACATGAAGCGATGGGCGCCCGTATCCGGGCTAACGCCCGGCCTGAACGCCGGCTCAAGGCTCCGCCTTGGCTGAAAGCCCGCCGGCACACCGGGAAAACGGGCACACAGGTAAGAGCGGCTACATCACTGGTGGGGGGAAGACAATCCCCCACCGAAGCCAAGAACTAGTTGAATCCGCATCCCAGCATCTTTATCCTCAGCATCTTCATGACGCCATTCGTTCTTTAGGATAAACCTCATCGGGATAATACCTGATCTCGCAACACTCGATTAATAGAAGTTATTTACTATGGTATCGCCTATCACCTCCTAATTTAACAAGGAGTTACCCAGCCGGGAAGGGCTTCGTGCGGCGCCCGGTCAGGCTGCAAGAGGGAACAACAGGGATTGGTGTTCTGCTGCAGGCTCTTCCTAAACCGGCAGCAGTTTTGTAGCGCAACAACCGCGGTTGGGGTCGGTTTCATACCGGCCATGTCAATCCCCGCGATCCGAGTTGCCTTTAAACTGAACTAGGCCTGCTCCAGGATGATTTTGTGGTCCACCAGGGCAAGCTTCTTGATCCGGGCCTTCAAGATCTTGCGCTGCCCGAAGATGTTCTCGAGCAACAGCCCGTCTTCCGTAGGCTCAACCCGGTCCACGCTCTGTAATACAAGCTCCTCTACCTCGCCTTTGCATAGATAGGCACTGGCCTCGCACATTCCCGATCAACTCCCATCAGTTCTTTTAGTCTGTTAATCAGCTTTTCCACCAGATGGGGCAAGGGATCCGGCTCTACGCCCACCACTTCCACCTTGGAAAGAGTCAGTGGCAGAAGAAATTTGTGCGCCCTGCTCCTGGCCACGACCTCGGCCATCTTTGGCGTCAGTTCGCCGCTCATGGAGTGAGCCAGCACGATTCCCAGCGGCCCGATAATGACATCGACATCCTCCACGTTTATGGCGATGGCGTTCTCTCCGCTGGCCCCCTCGTTGGCGCCGGCCTTGAGCATCAGGGAGGTGGCGATCGCATTCGTGCCCAGGGCAATTATCTCCAAGTCGACAGGAAGCGCCTTGCGGAACTGATCTATGATATACCGGCCAATCCCGCCTCCCTGACCATCGATAACGGCAATTCTCACCATATCACCCCGCAGTTGAAAAACAAAAAACCACGATACCGTCAACCCTGTTTCTACAGGGTATTGAGACCTTCGTGGTCCAAGTCCGCCAATATTCGGTTGTCCTATATCTTATATAATACTATACTACTTTTTTTTTATAATTCCTTCAAGAATAAAATATTTTGTTTGGCTGAGGTATGGCCAGAGAGGCAGATACGGATGCAAGCCTACCTAGCCAGGTATTTTGGAAGCCACTTTGGTGATAACTATCTCATAACCCATATTCATCTATCGTTGCAGCGCTCGGACTTATCCAGCGAGGAAAAATATGCCTGGCCTAGCGCNNNNGGTCAAGGGTTACGAGAATCCTACTCTCCCCCCAGCACTTTTGGATTAGGACCCGATCCGAACAGCCTTGCATATTTTCAGTGAAGACTGTTTCTGCTTCATAACCTGCCAAACGGAAAAGCTCCGCAGCGTCAATCGGAAGATTTTCGTCAATCTTGAACTTCATTAGCACCGTCCTCTCTAGATCGCTACGTGGCTCTCTTTAGCCAAAAGCGCGGCATAAGAGAGAGCCGCAACAATATCAGAGCGTTTCAAGGAAGGATAGCTCTTTAAGATGGCGTCAGGGTCCATTCCAGAAGCCAGGTTATCGAGAATTATGGAAACCATTATGCGAGTACCCTTTATGCACGCCATTCCGTGACAAACATTCGGGTCAACGGTTATATGCTCATTTAGATTCGGGTACATGCCCTCACCTCCCGTAAATATTCAACTCTATTTCTAAGATTAGCATCCTTCTTGCGGCCAGTCAAAGGAACCAAAAAAATATTATGCTGACCATTCAACCCTTATTGTATTATAAATGCAGGCGGGTCGGTCACCCATTCTCTTGACGGAGAGAACCGAGCACGTTGAGTATTTTGTAGAGCGGCTTAAGAATATTGTCAATAATATCATAGTTTTTCGCTGCGGTATGAGCTGGCGTTGAGTCATTGATGATCATTGGACTCCAATTGCTGCAAGAGGGTGGGGATATGAACGCCCTGGATCCTGTGCCGGCGCTCGATGTCTTCCGGCATCCGGTCAGCCGAAAGATCCCGAATCTCCGCCGGCGCTGTCAGCAGCATCCTGGCACGCAGCGCTTGAAAGCCGTGGCCTCTTCCGGTACGGTTGAGATACCTGATCAGTCCGTTCAGGGACTCCGTGTAAGCATCGGTCAACGGGTAACCGGGTATCGCATCGAAGTAGTTGAAGATCTCTGTTCTCCAGTTGTTCATCGAAGTTACCATGAGACCGAAAAACTGCTTCAGGTCAGGAACGATCCGTAGCACCC
>JBEKFU010000018.1:0-24520 GCA_050013155.1 Thermacetogeniaceae bacterium
GAGGCCTTCAAGCAGGCCCTGGTGCCCCAACTCGACATGGCCAGGGCGGCTGGGCAGCAGACGCTGCTGCTGACGCCGGGCCGCCGCGGGGTCAGCCTGGCATCGGGGTTCGGGGTGCCCCAGGAGGCGGTGATCCTGATCAGCAACTTTGTCGGTTTCATGCTGGATGAGTGCGTCCGCTGCGGATTCCGGCAGGTAGTGCTGTGGGGCCACGTGGGCAAGCTGGCCAAGGTGGCCGCCGGCTCCTTCCAAACGTACAACCGGATCGCCGACGGCAGGGCCGAGGCGGTGGCCGCTCTGGCAGCAGTTAGGGGAGCGGGGGCGGACCTGGTCAGGGCGATCCTGGACGCTCCCACCGCCGAGGCGATGGTCGGCCTGCTGCAGGAAGCCGGCCTGGACCTGGTCTGGCATGACCTGGCCCTGCGGGCCAGCAGCCGGGCGGAGGCCTACGCCCGGGAAGAATTGCGGGTGGGCGCCGTATTGTTCTCATACAGCGGAGAGGCTGTCGGTTGGGATGAGCGAGCGGTGTCGCTGATGAGGGAGTCGGGTTGGACGTTGAAGCGGGAACTGGTATGATTCAACTGGTACTTGGCTTCAGTGGGGGATTGCTTTCCCCCACTGAAGCTTATCTAGAAAACTTGGCTTGCGCCGAGCCGACCGGGGTACCCTCTGGGTCGGGTACCCCGCGAAGGCGGAAGCCTTAGTTGCACTGATCCAGGGGCTTAGCGCCACTTAGCTCCCACTTCAGTGGGGCTGTAAGCCCGGATGCGGAGGAAGCGGGGGCATTAGAGCGGGTAGTCATCTGTAGGTAAACGAGGGGGGTGGTGGCGCTGGCTTTTCCAATAACTGTAGTGGGCGTGGGCCCTGGAACCAGGGAATACTTGCTGCCAGTTGCCAGAGAGGTGGTGCTGGCGGCGGAAGTTTTGGTGGGCGGGCGCAACGCCCTGACGCTGTTCGACTCGCTGGGCAAGGAGCAGCGGCTGATCGGGCGCGACCTGGACGGCATTTTAGAATACATTGATGACGCCAGGCAGACCAAGCGAGTGGCGGTGCTGCTCTCGGGCGACCCCGGCTTCTACAGCCTGCTGCCACGGCTGCAGCAGCGTTTCGGCGCCGGCGGCATCAGCGTCATCCCCGGTATCAGCTCGCTGCAACTGGCCTGCGCCCGGCTGGGGATCAAGTGGGACGATCTGGCCGTTGCCAGCGTCCACGGCCGCGGCCTGGACGGCCTGGCGGACATAGCCGGAGCGGAGCGGGCGGCGGTGCTGACCGAGCCCAGGTATCCTCCGGCGGCGGTCTGCAGGCACCTGCTGGAGCAGGGGAGCCGGTTCAGGCAGGCCTGGGTGCTTACCGACCTGGGGTTGCCTGGGGAAGGGATCGCTTATGGTAGCCTGGAGGAGACGGCCGGGCAGCAGGGGATGCCCCTTGGGAGCGGCAACAGCATCCTGATCCTGCTGCAGGACGAACTCGATCCGGGGCAGTTGCCGGTAGGTAAAACGCCTTCCGGGACCTCCTCCGGGACGGCAGGGAATCCAATCGAGGGTGCTGTTAGCGCCAGTGAAGATCCGGGAGCATATCTTGACGTGGTCACCCCCGGCCTGCCGGACAAGCTGTTCGTGCAGGGGGCGGCGGCCATGTCCCAGGAGGAGGTGCGCGCCCTCACCCTGTGCAAGGCCCGGCTGAAGCGGGGCATGGTGGTCTACGAGATTGGCGCCGGCACCGGCTCGTGGACGGTGGAGGCGGCTCGCCTGATAGCCCCCGGCGCCGTCTGGGCAGTGGAGAAGAACCCCGCCGCCGCAGCCCTGGTGCGGGCAAATTTACAGCAGTTCGGCATTGCCAACGTCAACCTGGCGGAAGGGGATGCCCCCGAGGCCTGCCGCGGGTGGCCGCCGGCGGACTGCATCCTGATCGGAGGGAGCGGCGGGAGGCTGCGGGAGATCCTGGTGGCGGCCGGCAACTGGCTGCGGCCCGGCGGGCGGGTGGTGATCACCGCCGTCACCCCGGAAACATTCAGCGGCGCCTGGCAGGCGCTGCAGGATGAGCCCTGGACGGAGATGGAGACGGTCATGGTGAGCCTGGCCAGAGTCGCTCCCCGTGGGATCGCCCAGATCTGGAGCGGGGAGAACCCGGTCTTTATCCTGTCGGCCAGGCTGGCCTGAACAGACTGCGTTATCCAGGCAGCGGCCAGCAATAAAGGAATATCTGGAAAGGCATGTGGGTCAGGACGATGACTGAAAATAACTGGGATCAGCAGAGCTCATCTTTACACCGGACAGAGCGGCGCGGCAAGCTATACGGGATCGGGGCCGGCCCAGGGTCTGCAGACCTGTTGACGCTGAGGGCGGTACGCCTGCTGGGCGAGGCGCCGGTGGTCTTCGTGCCCCGGGGCGACACCGGCGATGAGAGCATAGCCCTCAGCATCATCAGGCCGTTTATTACCGGCGGCCAGGAGGTGCGGGAATTGACCGCCCCCATGACCCGCGACCGCCAGGCCCGCGACCGGGCCTGGGATGAGGCCGCCGCCCGGGTTCTGGCAGTGCTGGATTCCGGGCGGGACGCGGCCTTTCTCACGTTGGGCGACAGCACACTCTACAGCACCTTTTTCTACCTCCTGGAGGCTCTGTACCGGCAGCAGCCGGACATAGAAGTGGAGACGGTGCCGGGCATCACCTCTTTCAGCGCCGCAGCGTCGCTGCTGGGCAGGGCCTTGACGATGGGGCAGGAAGGCCTGGCAGTGGTGTCGGCCACCCGTGGCGTCGATTACCTGCGGCAGGTGTTGTCCACCTTCGAGAATGTGGTGCTGCTCAAGGTGGCGCCGGTATTGGCGGAGGTGCAGGCGCTGCTGGCCGAGCTGGGGCGCCTCAATGACGCTGCCTACGTCTGCCGGTGCGGCATGGCCGGTCAGGTCATCAAGGACTCCCTGGCGGGAGCGGGGGAGTTGCCCGCTGATTATTACTCGCTTATCCTGGTGCGCCATGGCGGCCGCGCCGCGCCCGGCGGATGCCCGCTTGCAATCAAGGCGACAACACTCGATTGAGTGCTGGGTCACAATCACGGGAAGGGGTGTCGCGTGTGCGGCAAGCGGCGACAGGGAAGGTTTACTTTGTAGGGGCGGGGCCCGGCGACCCGGAGTTGATCACGGTCCGGGGCCAGCGGTTGCTGCAGGAGGCGGACCTGGTGCTCTATGCCGGTTCCCTGGTGAACCCGGAGTTGCTCCGGTACGCCCGATCAGGCGTACCCTGCCACGATACGGCGTCCCTGACCCTGGAGGAGACGGTAGCCCTGGTCAGGCAGGGTATTGCTGCCGGCCGGACGGTGGTCCGGCTGCATACCGGCGACCCGGCCCTGTACGGGGCGATCCAGGAGCAGATCGACTGCCTGGAGCAGGATGGGATCCCCTGGGAGATCGTCCCGGGCGTCAGCTCCTTCCTGGCGGCTGCCGCCTTGTTGGGGAGGGAACTCACGGTGCCCGGTGGGAGCCAGACGGTGATCCTGACCCGGCAGGGCGGGCGCACCCCGGTGCCGGAAACCGAGTCCTTGCGTGACCTGGGCCGCCACCGCTCTACCACCTGCCTCTTCCTGAGCGCCCAGTTGCTGCCCCGGGCAGTGGCGGACCTGCTCCTCAGCTTTCCGCCGGAGACCCCGGCGGCCATCGTGGAGCGGGCCTCCTGGCCCGATCAGCGGGTGATCCGGGCGCCGCTGGCGGAGTTGGCGCAGCAGGCCGAGGAGGCGGGCATCACCAGGACCGCCCTGGTCTTCGTCGGCGATTTCCTGGCGGCCAGCGGCCAGCGGTCGCTGCTGTACGATCCGGACTTCAGCCATGGCTACCGTCATGGCCGGGGCGAGGGGCATTAGGTGGTGAGGGGGCAGGCGGCAGTTTTACGACGATGGTGAGGATGGCGCGGCATGCAAGAAACAGGAAAACGACAACCTGAACAACAAGAGCAGCGGCAGACAGGGCAGCAGTCCGGATGGTCCCGTGGCCAGGCGTCTGCATCCGGGGGGCGGCGCATCGCCGTGATCTACCTCACTCCATCCGGGTGTGGCCTGGCCCGCCGGCTGGAGCAGGACTGGCCGCAGGCGGCGGCGCCCGGTGCCGGGGGCGGCGACCGGAGCGGCGACAGGCTGGAGGTGCTGGAGGCCGCCCAGCCCCTGGCCGCCATGGTGCCGGATATCTGGCGCAGCTATGACAGTTTCGTCTTTATCATGGCCGTGGGGATCGTGGTGCGCCTGGTGGCGCCACTGCTGCAGAGCAAGTGGAGCGACCCCGGGGTGGTGGTGGTGGATGAGGGCGGCAATTTCGCCGTCAGCCTGGTGGGAGGCCACTGGGGGGGCGCCAACCGCCTGGCCCGGGAGGTGGCTGCCTGTCTGGGAGCGGCGCCCGTGGTCACTACCGCCACGGACGTGCAGGGCAGGCCTGCCATTGACCTGCTGGCAAAGCAGTGGGGATTCCGGCCCGTTCCCGGCGCCCGGGTCAAGGTAGTCAACAGCGCCTTGCTTGCAGGCGAGCGGGTGGAGATCTTCAGCGAGTGGTATCTGTCCGGAGACAGACCCTTGAATCAGGATGACAGCATGCCCGGCTTGGAGTCAATCCCCTGCCGCAGCTTGCAGGAGCTAGAACAGGGCGGCCCGGATCGGGGGAAGCTGGCGCCGGTGTTGGTCACCAGCCGCCTATTGGCGCTGCCGCCCCGGGGGGTCTTTCTGCGTCCACTGAGCCTGGCGGCGGGCATTGGCTGCCGGCGGGGGGTCGGGGCGGCGGAGATCGAGGCCGCCGTGGAGGAGGCGCTACGGATCGCCGGGCGCAGCCGGGATAGCCTGGCCCTGCTGGCAACCCACGAGGTCAAGGAGGACGAGGCCGGCCTCCTGGAAACTGCCGGGCGCATTGGGCTCAGCCTGGAGTTCTTCACCAGCGAGCACCTGAGACAGGTATACGAGTCTCATCCCGGCCTGGAGCACTCAATGTTTGTACAACAGCAGTTGGGAGTTGGTAACGTATGCGAGACAGCAGCGCTGGCGGCGGTTCCGGACGGCGCCCTGGTGCTTCGGAAGACCAAGTTCAACCGGGTCACGGTGGCCCTGGCCGAGGCCGGCTTGCTGTGGTCGGCATCGGGCCGGGTGATCAGGCGCATCTGAGTTATGACGCCGCCGGGGAGTTGGCCTCTGCCGGGGTGATCGTCGGCTACCGCACCTATCTGCAGCTTTTAAAGGGTATCCTCCCGCCCGGGGGGCTCACCTTGGGCAGCGGCATGCGCCAGGAAGTGGAGCGCGCCCGACTGGCGGTGGCTCACGCCCTGTCCGGGCGCCGGGTGGCGGTGGTCAGCAGCGGGGATGCCGGGGTCTACGGCATGGCCGGCCTGGTGCTGGAGGTGCTGCTGGACACCGGCAGGCAGTCGGAGGTGGACTTCCGGGTAGTGCCGGGGATCACCGCCGCTTCGGCCGCGGCCGCTTTGCTGGGAGCGCCGCTGATGCACGACTTCGCGGTGATCAGCCTGAGCGATCTGTTGACACCCTGGGAGGTCATCAGGCGGCGGATCGAGGCCGCCGCCCGGGGTGACTTTGTGGTGGTCTTCTATAATCCCAAGAGCAGGCGGAGGGTCACCCAGATCGAGGAGGCCAGAGAGGTCCTGCTCGGGCACCGGAAGCCGGATACCCCGGTGGGGGTGGTCACCGGCGCCGGGCGCAGCGGCCAGCAGGTCGTCCTCTCGGACCTGGAGCGGTTCCTGTCAGTGGAGATCGACATGCAATCGGTGGTCCTGGTGGGGAATAGCCAGAGCTATATCAGGGACGGCTTCATGGTGACCCCCAGGGGCTATAAAATCAGTGATGAGCAATGAGTGATGAGTGATGAGTGATGAGTAATTGGCCCTCTCGAGGTTAAGGCCAAACTACTAAAAGCTCATGACTAGATGGTGGTGAGTTTTAGTGGTTGGAAAAAAACCAACACCCAATAAGGAAGGCATTCAAAAAGACATGCAAATTCCGACGTCCGAAGTCCGACGTACGACGATGATGCTGGTGTTGGCGGGAACCCGGGACGGCAGGGACCTGGCGGCGGCCTTGGTGGCAGCCGGCTGGCAGGTGTTGGCCAGCGCCGCCACGCCTTACGGCGCCGAGTTGTTGCGCACCGCAACCCCGGGCCTGGTGGTGCGGGAGGGGCGGCTGGACCGGGCGGCCCTGGAGGAATTGCTGCGATCTGGGCAGGTACAGGGCCTGTTGGACGCCACCCATCCCTTCGCTGTGGAGGTGTCCCGCCTGGCCCGGGAGGCGGCCCTGAACTGCGGCGTTCCCTACCTGCGCTGGGAACGTCCGCCGGCAGCTTTGCCCGATAGCCCGCTGGTGCACGTTGTATCCGACTGGCCGGAGGCGGCCGAACAGTTGGCGGCCCTGGGCGCCAGGCAGGTCTTCCTGGCGGTGGGGGTGAAGCCGCTGAGCGCGATCATCAATCACCCCGCCCTGGCCGGCTGCCGGTTCACGGTACGGGTGCTGCCCGTATCCGAATCCCTGGATACCTGCCGCCGTCTCGGCCTGAGTCCGGGGCAGATCGTCGCCTTCCAGGGGCCGGGGACGGTAAGGCTAAACGAGGCCCTGCTGGAGGCCTGCGACGCTGAAGCCTTCGTGGTCAAGGAGAGCGGAGGCGAGGGGGGTACGGCGGAGAAGGTGCGGGCTGCCCTGAACCTGAACATACCGGTGGTGGTGGTGGGGCGCCCGGCTGCGGACAGCGGGGGGCGGGATCTGCTCCCCGAAGGGGGGCCAGTCCGGGTTGCCTGGTGTCAGGAGGATGTCCTGGACTGGGCGGCCAGTCTGCCTGATCTCAGAAGTCTGAAGCTCTGATCCACAGAAGCTGTCTGAAACAGCAAGGGGGATATCGGTTGTGACAAGAGGAATTCTGCTGCTCGGTCACGGGAGCAGACGCAGCATGGCCAACTTCGGGCTGGTGGCGCTGGCCGAACTGGTTCAGGCCGGCCTGGGGATGCGGGTGCTGCCGGCGTACTTCCAGTTCGAGCGGCCAAACCTGGCGGATGCGGTGGAGCGCCTGGTAGATGAAGGAGTGGGGGAGATCGTCGTCGTCCCGGCCCTGCTCTTTCCGGGCGTACACCTGAAGGAGGATATCCCCGCCGCCCTGGGGGAACTCGAGGCCCGGTACGGGGGGCGGGTGCGCCTGATCCTGACTGAGGGCTTCGGCCCCGACCCCCGCCTGGCGGAGATCGTCATGGAGCGGGTGCATGCCGCGGTTGCCGGAATGGAGGCAGATAGCGCGGCGCCATGTCCAGTGGACATGGCGCCGCCCGAGGCGTTGGAGCAGGCCGCCCTCACGGATCCGGAGTGTATCACCAGCCGCAGCCGGAGCCTGATCGAGTCATCCCTGGGTCTGCACTACCTGGAGCAGTTCCCGCCCCGGGAGGGGGAGATCGTGCGGCGGGTGGTGCACGCCATGGGCAATCCGGATGCCGCCCACCTGATGCGCTTTCATCCCGCGGCCGTGGAGGCCGGTCTGGCTGCCATCAGGGCCGGGGCAACGCTGTTCACCGACGTGCGGATGGTAAAGATGGGGATCAACAGGGCCGCCCTGCGGGGGTTTGGCGGCCGCGTGCTCTGCCTGACCCATCACCCGCGCGTTACCGCCCTCGCCAAGGAGCAGGGCCTGACGCGGTCGATGGTGGGTGTAAGGGCGTTTCGCCAGCTTTTAACCGGCAGTGTGGCGGTGATCGGCAATGCTCCCACCGCCCTGGCCGAGGTGCTCAGGCAGAGCGAGGCCGGCTTCCGGCCGGCCCTGATCGTGGGCACGCCGGTGGGGTTTGTGGGCGCCGCCGAGGCCAAGGCCAGGCTGGCCGGCCAGAAGGTGTCCTACATCACCATGATCGGGCACCAGGGCGGCAGCACCGTGGCGGTGTCCATTGTCAACGCCTTGCTGGCGCTGGCCCAGGGCCGCCCGGGCTTATAACGGAGAAAGTTGGTGGATGTTATGGCTAGAGCGATCATGGTGCAGGGGACCGGCTCCAATGTGGGCAAGAGTATCATCGTCACCGCCCTCTGCCGGATCTTCCGGCAGGACGGCTACCGGGTGACGCCCTTCAAGTCCCAGAACATGGCCCTCAACTCCTTCGTCACCGCCGGCGGCGGGGAGATGGGCCGTGCCCAGGTGCTCCAGGCCCAGGCCTGCGGCCTGGCGCCACAGGTGGAGATGAACCCGGTGCTGTTGAAGCCGACCGGGAACGCCGCCTCCCAGGTGATCGTGCTGGGCCGGCCGGTGGGGAACATGTCCGCCCGGGACTATCACCTGGGCAAGAACATGGAGTTGCTGCGGATCATCGAGGAGACCCTGGCGAAGCTGCACCGGGAGTACGAGATCATCGTCATCGAGGGGGCCGGCAGCCCTGCCGAGGTCAATCTCAAGGACCGGGACATCGCCAACATGCGCATCGCCCGGATGGCCGAGGCGCCGGTGCTGCTGGCGGCGGACATCGATCGGGGCGGCGCCCTGGCCGCGGTGGTGGGCACCCTGGCCCTGCTGGAGCCGGAGGAGGAACAACTGGTGCGGGGGATCGTCATCAACAAGTTCCGGGGCGATATCTCTCTGCTGGAGCCGGCCCTGGACTTTCTGAAGCGAAGGACCGGGAAGCCGGTGCTGGGGGTGCTACCCTACCTGAACCTCAACCTTCCGGCGGAGGACTCGGTCTGCCTGGAGGATGCCGCCCGGACGGGGCCGGCGGAGATCGAGATCGCCGTCGTCTACCTGCCCCGCATCTCCAACTTCACCGACTTCGACCCCCTGGCCCTGGAGCCCGGCGTCCGCGTCCGCTACGTCAGGGATGGGGACCGGTTGGGGGATCCGGACCTGATCATCATCCCGGGGACGAAGAACACCACCGAGGACCTGCTCTACCTTTACGAGACCGGCCACGCTGCCGCCATCAGGCGGTCGGCTGCCCGGGGGGTGCCGGTCTGCGGGCTGTGCGGCGGCTACCAGATGCTCGGCCGGGAGCTGCACGACCCGGAGCATACCGAGTCGACCCGGGATGAACTGCCGGGGTTGGGGCTGCTGGACGTGGTGACCACCTTTGCCGCCGATAAGGTGCTGGCCCAGGCGGGGGGCCGGCTCTGCGCCGGTGGCCCGCTGCTCGGGCAGTCTGCCGGGCAGGAGGTTACCGGGTACGAGATCCACATGGGGCGTACCGTGCTCGGCCCGGATGCCAAACCCTTCCTGGAGGTGACCCGCCGGAGCGGCCAGCCGGCCTCCGGCCACGACGGGGCGGTGGCGCCCACGGGTCTGGTCTGGGGCACCTACTTCCACGGTATCTTCGACAACGACCGCTTCCGGGCCGGGCTGCTGGGCTGGCTGCGTCAGCGGCGGGGATTGGACGAACTGGCCGGCCAGGGCCTGCCCAGCCAGGCGTTGCTCGACCAGGAACTGGACCGGCTGGCAGCGGAAAGCCGTGCCCGCCTGGACATGAAGGCGATTTACGGCCTGCTGGGGCTGTCCGGGCCGCGGGGGAACAGGGATGAGCGATGATGCTGGAAATAGCGTTAGAGGAAGCCGGGCGCCGCGGGTGATGATCGCCGCGGTCCGGAGCAGTTCCGGAAAGACCAGCATCGCCACCGGCCTGATGGGGGCGCTTGCCGGCCGGGGCTACCGGGTGCAGGGCTTCAAGGTGGGGCCGGACTTTATCGATCCCAGCTATCACACCGCGGTCACGGGGCGCTGGTCGCGCAACCTGGATACCTGGATGCTTTCCTGCGGCCAGGTGCGGTCATATTTCTACAGGGCTGCGGCTGACGCTGACATTGCAGTGGTTGAAGGCGTGATGGGCCTGTTCGACGGCCTGCGGGGCGAGGGCGAGCGGGCGAGCAGCGCCCAGATGGCCAAGCTCCTGGACTGTCCGGTGGTGCTGGTGCTTGATGTGCGCAGCCAGGCCCGCAGCGCCGTGGTGGAGTTTTTAGGCTGCCGCAGCTTTGACCCGGACCTGCGGCTGGCTGGGGTGATCCTCAACCGCTACACCGGGGAGCGGCATTTGGAGATGCTGCAGGCGGGTTTCTGTGAGGCGGGAATACCGGTCCTGGGAGCGGTTCGGGAAGGGAGCCTGCCCCGCTTGACGGAAAGGCACCTGGGGCTGGTGCCGGTGCCGGAGCAGCGGGAGTCCGACCCACTGCTGGAGGGGCTGTCGCAGGAGGTCGCCCGGCAGGTGGACCTGGAGGCGATCCTGGCGGTGGCAGAGTCGGCGCCTCCTGGCGTCAAGCCTTACCACGTCCGGGAGCGTCTGGCCGGCATCAGGAGGATTGCCAGTCTTGCCGGAAATGACGCCGCCCCCGCTTTCAATAAGAGCGACGCTCCGGTGAAGGTGGCCCTGGCCTGGGACCCCGCCTTCAACTTCTACTACCGGGACGGGCTGGACTTATTATCCGGCCGCGGCATCGAACTGGCGCCCTTCAGCCCGCTACGGGATTGCTCGCTTCCCGATGACGTCGCCGGTGTCCTGATCGGCGGCGGATTTCCGGAACTGTTCGCCCGGGAACTGGCCGGGAACGAGAGCATGAAGGACAGCTTGCGCCGGGCACACACCGCCGGGCTGCCGATCTACGCCGAGTGTGGGGGCTTCATGTACCTCTGCGAATCGCTTGGCGACCTGGACGGCCGCGACCACCCGATGGTCGGCCTGGTGCCGGGCCGCTGCCGCATGGCCGGGCGCCTGGTGGGCATGGGCTACGTCACCGCCGAGGCCCAGGGCCGGAATATCCTCTGCCAGAAGGGGGATGCGCTGCGCGGCCACGAGTTCCACTACTCCTCTTTCATTCCATCCAGGGAACCCTTCCCCTGGGCGTTCACCTTCCGCAAGGGGGACGGTCGCACCGGCAACGACGGCTACGCCGACGGCAGCCTGCTGGCCTCTTACTTCCACTTCCACTTCGCTGCCAACCCCCGGGCTGCCGCCCGATTTGCCGAATCCTGCCGTGGCCGGCTTGAATTATAAGGAAATATTGTTATTAAGCACGATGTCATAATAATTAAGGCCCCGCTTTTTTTGGCAGAGTGGATTTCAGAAGCAGGAGATCGGGGAGCGACGTTGGTTGTCCCGGTATATTAATTGTTCAAATTATCATCGAGGAGGTTATTACGATGGGCTTGACGTTGGATGAGGTGATTCGGGGGATTGAGCCGGCGAGCCAGGAGTACCGCCTGAAGGCCAGGGAGTACCTGGCAAACCTGACGGCGCCGCCGGGGAGCCTGGGGGATCTGCTGGTGCTGGCGGAGCAGTTGGCGGCTATCGGGCGCACCCTGAAGCCCTCGGTGGGCAGCAAGGTGGTGGTGACCATGGCCGGTGATCACGGCGTGGTGGAAGAAGGGGTGAGCGCCTACCCCCAGGAAGTCACGCCCGAGATGGTGGCCAACTTCGTGGCCGGCGGGGCGGCGATCAACGTCCTGGCGGCAGTGGTGGGTGCACAGGTGCAGGTGGTGGACATGGGGGTGGCTGCAGACCTGAGTGAGATGGCCGCCAGGGGGCAGATCGTCTCCGCCAAGGTAGCTCCAGGAACCCAGAACATGGCCAGGGGCCCTGCCATGACCCGGGAGCAGGCGGTGCAGTCCCTGGAGGCCGGGATCAACATCGTGGCCGGTCTGGTCAAAGATGGCGCGGAACTGGTAGGCACCGGGGACATGGGAATCGGGAACACCACTCCCAGTAGTGCTATTCTGGCCGTTCTGTCAGGACTGCCGGTCGGGAAGGTCACCGGCAGGGGCACCGGCCTCAATGACGAGGCTCTGCAGAACAAGATCCGGGTGATCGAGCGCGCCCTGGAGGTGAACCGCCCGGACCCCCATGACCCGGTGGATGTGCTGGCCAAGGTGGGCGGTTTCGAAATCGGGGGGATCGCCGGGGTGGTGTTGGGCGCCGCCTATTACAAGATTCCCGTGATGGTGGACGGGTTTATCTCCACTGCCGGGGCGCTCCTGGCGGGGAAGCTCGTTCCCAATGCCGTGGATTACATGATCGCGGCGCACCAGTCCGTGGAGTATGGACACATTTATATGCTGAACGAACTCGGCCTGAAGCCGCTGCTGAACCTGAACCTGCGCCTGGGTGAGGGCACCGGCGGGGCGCTGGCGATGACCATCGTGGAGGCTGCCGCCCAGATCATCAACAGGATGGCCACCTTCGAGAGTGCCGGGATCTCCCAGAACACCCAGGACCTGCACGTGCTCTAATCCTGGTTGGTGCAGATTAAGTGAACGGATCTCTACCGCTTCTGTCTATCCTACGGCCGGACCTGTGCGCTGCATTCCCGGATGCGGCGGATGGGAGATTCAAATGAGCAAACCGAAGTTATACTTTTTTCGGGATGACCTGCAGCAGGGCGTCGATCTTCTCGCCTAGCTCCGGCACCATCTTCTTCAGGGCATCGGCTTCAGTATCCCCATTTTCCATCAGCAGCAGGTCTTCCTTGGCCTCAACCAGCGCCTTCTCCAGCCGGAAGATCTCCAGCAGCAACTGATTCCTGGCGTCCAGACCGGCCGGATGCACGCTGGGCAGGGGCGCCTTGGCCAGTTCCAGGCCGCGGGGAGTGAGCAGGTACTGCTCGCCGGACCGTGGCACCACCGTGGAGATGCCGAGGCGCTGTTCCACCAGGTTGCTGAGGGCGCCGGAGGCTGCCGCCTCACCGTGGATGATGAACAGGCGCCCGGGTTTGCCCGCCAGGTGTGAGACCCAGTCCAGGAGCCCGTTCTGATCGGCGTGAGCGGAGAAGCCCTGCAGGGAATAGATCCTGGCCGCCACGTTGATCGGCTCCCCCAGGATGCGGACCTTTTTCTCGCCGTCCAGGATCCGCCGGCCGAGGGTTCCTTCGGCCTGGAAGCCGACGAAGACCACCGACGAATTCTGGCGCCAGAGGTTGTGCTTGAGGTGGTGCTTGATCCGGCCGGCGTCGCACATCCCGCTGGAGGAGATGATCACCTTGCGCTGGTGCTCATTGTTGTTGAGGGCGATGGAATCCTTGGCGTCCCGCACGAAGGTCAGGTTGGGGAAGTGGAAGGGGTCGCCGCCGCTCAGGCTGGCCCTGGCCTCGTCGTCGTAGCAGTCCGGGTTTCGGGTAAAGATCTCCGTGGCCGAGACGGCCAGCGGGCTGTCGATGTAGACCGGGACCGGCGGCAGCTCGCCGCGTTTGAACATGCCGCCGAGGTAGAAGAGGATCTCCTGGGTCCGGCCGACGGCGAAAGAGGGGACGATTACGTTGCCCCCTTGCTTGACGGTGTTCAGGATGATCTCTTGGAGCCGCCGGGCCTCGTTGGCCACCGGTTCGTGGAGGCGGTCGCCGTAGGTGGATTCCAGCAGCAGGTAGTCCGCCTCCGCCACCCAGGCGGGGTCCCTGACGATGGGCGTGCCCTTGTTGCCCAAGTCGCCGCTGAAGACGGTCTTGATCTCCTGGCCGTTCTCCCTGATCCAGACCTCGATGATGGCGGAGCCGAGGATGTGCCCCGCATCCAGGTAGCGCACCCGCACCTGATCATCCAGGGCTACCTCCTGGCCGTAGGAGACTCCGGTAAAGGATTGCAGGCAGTTCAGGGCATCCTGGGCAGTGTAGAGCGGGTCCAGGTGTTTTTCGCCGCGGCGCCTGGCTTTCCGGGTCTCCCACTCCGCCTCCACCTCCTGGATGTGGCCGCTGTCCGGCAGCATGATCCCGCAGAGGTCGACAGTGGCTTTGGTGGCCATCACCTTGCCACGGAAGCCCTGCTTGAACAGGCGGGGGATCAGCCCCGAGTGGTCGATGTGGGCGTGGGTCAGCAGGATGTAGTCGATAGATTGGACCGGGACCTCCAGGTTGCGGTAGTTGCGCATGCGCAACTCCCGGTTGCCCTGGAACATGCCGCAGTCCACAAGCAGCTTCAGCTTCCCGGTCTCCAGCAGAAAACAGGAACCGGTGACAGTGCCGGCTCCCCCCAAGAAAGTCAGCCTGGACAATACTATCCCTCCGTTTCTCTCCTCGGGCTCCTGGTTGCACGTATGATCTGACATGAAAGAGTTTGATCAGCTCGATCCACTCGTTCAATTATATGAAATATCTTTTTGATAGGCAATTGTGTTGCCCTGGAAATCCATCGGTTTGACCGGGGGATGAACGGACAGTCATCTGTGGTGAAAAGGGTATTTACAAACACACGTACTTGTGTTATAATTGAAAATGTAATAATGTGAGAATATAGAATTTATCAGGAAAACTTGCAGGAGTTTTACCTATTTTGGCGAAATAGTCTAATAGGCAAACACATAGATGGTAAAGATCGATTATTTCCGGCAGGGGGTCGAGGAATGGGGATTTATTCCGCACAGACGGCCATCGAGCTTTACAGGGTGGATGAGCGGGTCCCGGATGTCATGCCCCGGCAGGTGCATGAAGAAACCGGTTTCGGCAGTGAATGCTCCCCCGAGCAGTTGAGGGAACACCTGCAGGAACTGGTAACTGTCAACCAGGCAATGGAAAAGAAGCTGCTGGAACACCGGAAACGGGAGGCCGGCCTCAGGAAAGACTTACTCGATTACAGGCTGCTGGCGGAAGTGTCGCCAGCCTTTATTTATATTATCCAGGGAAGCCGCCTGCGCCTGGTCAACCCGTGCTCCCATGACTTCGCAGGGTATACGGCGAGGGAGCTCAAAAAAGTGGATCTGTGGATGCTCATACACCCAGATTTTCGGGAGATCATCAAAGAGCGGTATGAAGCGCACCGTCGTGGAGAAGTGTCGGCGTCGACCTTTTCCGTCAAGATCATTTCCAAGACCGGGCAGGAGAAACGGGTGGAGATCGAGACCAGGACGATCGCCTGCCAGGGGGAGCCGGCGGTGCTGGTGGCGCTTCGTGACATCTCCGAACACAAGCGAAAGGAGGAGATGCTCGCCCCGCCCGGGCAGGGAGAAGACGAATTCCAGTCTCAGGCCGGGTTGTTCCAGGCAAGGAAGATGGAGGCGGTGGGCCGGTTGGCCGGAGGCATGGCCCACGAGTTGAACAACCAGTTGACGGTGATCTGCGCCTGCGTCGATCTCTTTCTGCCCGGGCTTTCCATGGATAATCCCCTGCACCGGGCATTATCAAGGATCAGGAACAGCGCCCTGATCTGCGCCAATCTTACCAGGCAGTTGCTGCTGTTCAGTTGCCGGTTCCCCCTCTTCAAGGTTCCCACAGACCTGAATCAGAGAGTGGAGGAGCTTGGGAAGATGCTGCCGCACCCGCGCCGGGTGCCGCGCCCAGAGGGCACCCGGGCGGCGCCCGCAGAAGCGTCAGTGGACCGGGCGCGGCTGGGCGGGAACATTGACATCAGGCTGGAGACATGCCCACACCTATGGAAGGTGAACGCCGATACTGCCGCCCTCGACCAGGCGATCGCCAACCTGGTGCTGAATGCCCGGGATGCCATGCCGAATGGCGGCACCCTCACCATCAAGACCGAAAACGTAGCCGCGGATCGTTCCGGACAGGCGGGCGTTGTTCCCGGCAGATTTGTTTGTCTCTCGGTGTCCGACACCGGCGCAGGCATTGACGAGGCCAACCGGTCCCGCATCTTCGAGCCCTTTTACACTACCAAGCGGCCGGGCCAGGGCATCGGGCTGGGCTTACCGGTGGCCTATGGCATCATCAGGGCCCATGGCGGCTGGATCGAAGTCGACAGCGCTCCCGGACGTGGCAGCACGTTCAGGATCAACCTTCCGGCCTTTTCAACTGGTACTTGACTTCAGTGGGGGAAAGCAATCCCCCACTGAAGCTTATCAGTAAAACTTGGCTTGCGCCGAGCCGACCGGGGTACCCTCTGGGTCGGGTACCCCGCGAAGGCGGAAGCCATAGTTGCACTGATCCAGGGGCTAACCGCCACTTAGCTCCCACACAAGGCGGGAGCCTAGTGGCGGTTAGCCATCGGGTAACCAGTTAATACAGTGACGTAGCCGCTCTTATTCCACCGCTTCGGATGTACTCCGCATTCTTCAGGCCGGGCTGTAAGCCCGGATGCGGAGGAAGCGGGGGCATTAGAGCGGGTAGTCATCTGTGGTAAAGAGGTCAGAGGCAAGAGGCCCAAAAAACAGGAGAAAAATGTCCTGACATCCGGTTTTTGGCATCAGACCTCCAAAATAACAGGTAATCATTGACGCGGATGCTTAATGCCGCTTTCTGGCGTTTTGCTGAAGGATAAGCGACTTATTTCCTGCCTGCGGCGCATAGCCAAAAGGGCCTATTTATGATTATCATAGGTGGGGAGCAAACGATAACAATTGGAGGGATGCTGATTTTATGCTGGCTATCGGTTGGATAGTGCTGGTGCTCCTGATCATCCTGCTGAATTCGCACATGGTGGTGATCGTCGGGGGCGAGCAGATCGGCATCGTGGAGCGGAGTTGGCAGAAAAAAATAGCGCCATGCGTTATTCAAGCAGAATCATTATGCGACTTAAACAGTTAAAAATGAGGAGGAGAAAATGGCAATGGATACGATGACTTCGATCCTGATTTACGTAATTGTGGTGATTGTTGTCATATCCCTGCTCGCAAGTGCACGGATGATCGTCATTATCGGCGGCCGACAGGTGGGGATAGTAGAACGAAAACTTTTCGGAGCAAGGCTTCCTTCGGATAGGGTCGTCGCACTCCATGGGCAAATCGGAATTCAGGCAAGAATATTGGGGCCGGGTCTTCATCTGTTTTTTCCGTTCTTATTTATTGTACGGGTAGATAATCTGGTAGCGATCGGGGAAGACCAGGTGGGAATAGCCGAATCGATAGACGGGAGGCCCCTCGACCCAGGAGAAATATTCGGCAGGTTCGTAACCGGTCATACTCACTTTCAGGATGCCGAGGCTTTTTTGAAAAACGGGGGGCAGAAAGGCATACAGACAGAAGCACTACCGCCAGGTCTCTACAGAGTCAACAGCTATCTTTTCAAGATCACGGTTATGGATGCGATAACGATCCCTGCAGGCTCGATTGGCATCGTGAACGCAGCAGCCGGACAACCGCTGGATCCGGGGAGACTCTACGCTAGATCGGTTCCCGGCCATAACAACTTCCAGGACGGAGAGGCTTTCCTCGAGCAGGGCGGACAGAAGGGGCCACAACTAGATATCTTGAGACCGGGCCGGTACAGAATAAATCTCCGGATGTTCGATGTGAAAATCTATCCTGCTATCGATGTTCCGTCCGGCAAAGTTGGCATTGTCACCGCAAATGATGGAGAAGAACTGCCGGAAAACGAGCTAATCGCCAAGACAATTCAGGGTCACGATATGTTCCAGAATGCCGCAGCGTTTCTCATGAACGGTGGGCAGCGCGGCCCACAATTAGATGTCCTCACCCCAGGCAAATTTTACATAAACCCCCTGATGTTTTCAGTGCAAACATCTGATGCGTTAACTGTAAATCAGGGTCAGGTGGCAGTGATCATCTCTAACGTCGGCAAACAACCGGCAATAGCGATGTCTTCCGGGGAGCCAAAAGCGAATGCCGACGCAGCGGACGACTTTAATGCAGAAAAATATGTAGTTACGGAAGGATACCGAGGCATACAACGTTCAGTGCTTGGACCGGGAAATTTTTATCTGAACCTATTGGCATTCAGGCCGATAATCATTAATACCACTAATACCACCATTGATTGGGATGATGCTGCGGATACCAAGTTCGACTCGCTGAACGTGAACAGTAAGGATGGCTTTGCGCTTAAGGTAGGCGTGAAAGTGGTTATCAGGGTGCTGCCCGATCAATCGCCCTATCTCGTGAGTCGTATTGGTAGCATAGAAAACCTGATCACCAATGTCATTCACCCGCTGATCGACTCATCATTCCGCAATCAGGCATCCACAGCTTCAGCGATGCAATTCCTGCAGGATCGCCATGAGCAGCAGGATCAGGCACTGAAGCGTGCCGTCAACGAACTGAGCAAGTACCATGTCGAGGTATTATCGGTGCTCATCAGTAATATTGTTCTGCCACCGGAACTGATGGAGACCCAAACCAACAAGGTGCTCGCCCTGCAGCGACAGTCAATGTTCGATGAGCAGAGGAACTCGGAACAAAAGCGTATCGCCATGGAAAAGACCAGGGCCGAGGCTGACAAGCAGGCAACCCTGGTGGCAGCGCAGATTGATGTGCAGGTTGCAGAACAGATCAAGCAAAAGACAATCGCCATTGCCCAGGGCGAGGCCGAGAGAATCAGGCTTGAAGGTCAGGGAGAGGCTGATAAAATTCTGTCGATCGGCAAGAACACGGCGCAGGCCTACGAGCTGACCAAGCAAGCAGTAACAGCGGAAGGACTCGTCAGTATCGAGTTGATGAAATTGATCTCGGAGAAGCAAATCAAGATCACCCCGGAGATCCTGATCACCGGGGGAGATGGCGCCGGCGCCCTGGTGAACGCCGTGCTGGCCAAGCTGATGAAGGGCAACCTCCAACTGCCGGGGCAGCAGCCGCAGGTGCCGGACACTTCTAAATAAGACCAGCTCAGATCGGGTCAACAATGCCGCAGGTTTAATGTTGCCTGCGGCATTTTCTTATGGGAACTGGGTGCTCCAGGTCTTGCCTCCGTCCAGGGTGTGCAGCAGGGCCACGTTATTGACAGTGGCGCTGCTGCCTGCCTGAGCCGGGGTCTGGATGATGACTGCCGCCCAGCCCTCGCTGTCGTTGACGAAGCTGAGGTCTCCCCAGGCGCCCTCGGGCAGGCCCGAGGCGCCGCTCATCCCATCGCTGAGCATCTCCCAGTCACTCCCATTGTCGGTGGTGCGGTACAGCACCGGGTAGTCGGTGGGGGGCGATGCCGCCAGCAGGGCGGTGGTCGCGCTCACCGGTTCAAAGCGCGTCGTGGTATAGTGGGGCGCCTTGTTGGGCGGGAGATTGGCCTGGTTAGCCGGCGGGAGGTAGGCGCTGGTAGCCGACCAGTTGCTGCCGCCGTCGTCCGTATGCAGGACCAGTTTGGACGTCTTGAACATGGATCCTTCGCCCTGGAACAGTGCCCAGCCGGCGTTGGGGGAGACAAAGGTGACTACGCCTCCGCCGCCGGGGAACTCGCTTTTGATATTGTCCGGCATGACCCACTGCCTGTGCCAGGTTACTCCCCCGTCAGTGGTGTGCCAGATGGAGTTGGCCCCAACCGCCCAACCCACCGGCGGGTGCCCGCTTGCGGGCGCGCTGAAACTGAGGCCGCTCATGCCCTGCGCTATGGGGCGCTGTACCCAGTAGGCGCCGCCGTCCATCGTGGCTACAAAGATGTCGCCGATCAGGGCGAAGCCGTTGCTGGTGTCCAGGAACTGCATCTGGTACGGGTGTCCCCCCTGTTGAATCTCTTCTGACCACTGCTGTGTCCAGGTCTGTCCGCCGTCGGCCGTGGCCATGATGGCGCAGCGCGTATTGTTGCTGCCGGCGTCAGTTGTAACCAGTGCCCAACCGTGCTGGGCATCAGGGAAGGCCAGTTGCTGGACGACCGACAGGCCCGGGGAGTTCAACTGCACCCAGTTCTGCCCGCCGTCCCCGGTGTGCAGGATGACGCTGGCCGGCGGCTGCTGTCTTTCCAGGTTGACTGCAACCCATCCCAGTCGGTTGCTGAGGAAAAACACGGAGGCGTTGGTGGCGCCACTAGTCTTGGCTGGGTCGGCTTTGGCAGGCTGCGCCGGCGCGGGGACATTGCCCGGCGGCGGTGGGGCGTGTTTGGCGCAACCGGCAGCCACGGCCAGGGACAGTAGAAGGATCGGCAGGATCTTGAGCATTTTTCTCATTGATCAATTCCTCCTGGTGATGGCAAGGCAATGAAATCTGGTTATTCACTACATTATTATACCATTTTTTAGATTATTTCCTCTTAACCTCATCCCCAAGCAATAAGTAAGGTTAAGCCACCGATCCAAAGTGGGGGTGGTTCACCTAATATACTTCGGCGATCAATTTCCCCATCTGTGAGATGTCATACCTGCCCATGCCGCTTACCTCGTTGCGGAAGGATATTGACCGGAGCAGGTTTAAAATGGCCTTTCCATAAGGCCTGTCCAGGTCTTCCTTGCGCATCACCAGGTCGTAGCGCTCTTTCTGCAGGGGAATGAAGTCAAGCCCCTTTACCTGGCCGGCCACCGACTCCGTGCCCAGCCCGACGTCGGCGGCGCCACGGGCCACACAACTGGCGACCGCCAGGTGAGTCGTTTCCACCCTGTCGTAGCCAGGCACCTGATGGTGGTCGATACCCAGCTTCCGCAACTGCTCGTCAAGCAGCACCCTGGTTCCGGAGCCCGGTTCCCGGTTGACGAACCGGATGTCCGGCCTGGCCAGGTCGGCCCACCTGCCGATCCCCAGGGGATTTCCCTCTGCTGCATAAAAGCCCTGAGTACGGAAAACCAGGTTGATGGCTACCATCTTCTGTCCGGGGAGGATGCGCCGGATGTAGGGCAGGTTGTACTCGTCGGAATCGCCGTCCCAGAGGTGCGCTGTGGCCACGTTTGCCTTGCCGTAGTATAGGGCCAGCAGTCCGTTGATGCTGCCCATATAAGCGCGCAGACAGTTGTTCCCGGGCAACTCCCTTTCCAGGCGCCTGACCAGAATGTCGAGGATCGCATCCTGACCGCAGATGATCACGGGTTCGGCTATGGGCAAGGCGGTTGCCGGCATGTTCCCGGGTCCCTGTTGGGCCATCCCCTTCGCCCTCTGCTTGAAGGCCTCCAGGTCCGGGGCCTCCACCCTGACCTTGCGCCCGACGTGATAGGCCGCCAGTTCGCCGCGCTTGATCAGTTCGTAGACGGTGAATTTGGAGATTTTCAAGATATCGGCGACCTCGCTGGGAGTGTAAGAAATATTACCTGACATTTTTCCCCCTCGTTTTCGATTATTTTCCTTGCCTTTAGTTATACCAAACAATATAATAGATTTACAAATACAGATCATAGTTTATGATAGCTAATGATAGTTTAAGTATGTTCAAGTTATAGGCAATGCACACTCTTCTTTTCATTTTACCGCAAGATGGCCTTTCCAGGCCAGAAAAAAAAGACATCGCTCCGGCTGTCCCGGATTATTTGCAAGCAGGGGGCGTCAACCGGGTTGATCAGATTTTATGATAGGGGGTGTTGTTCCCAGGCGCGGCGTGAAGTTATGTTAGCCCCGTTCATCTTGAGTAAAAACGAAAGGGATGGTCATCTGTGAGGAGAACAACTGGTATTGTCTGTATGGTTTTGGCCCTGCTGCTGGTCCTGGCGACCGTGGCCGGATGCGCCCCGAAGGTGGCGCCACCCGCTCCGCAGCCGCCCGTGTCCCTGACTGTCTCCGCCGCCTCCAGCCTGACGGACGTCCTGAAACAGGTCGACAGCCTCTACATGAAGGAGAAGCCCAACGTGACAGTCACGGCAAACTTCGGTGGGTCCGGCGCTCTGCAACAACAGATCGAGAACGGCGCTCCGGTCGATCTCTTCCTCTCGGCGGCCGCCCAGCAGATGGACGCCTTGCAGAAGGAGCAACTGCTGCTGGACGATACCCGAAAAGACCTGCTGGGCAACAAGGTGGTGCTGGTCGTGCCGGACGACAGCACTCTGGACATCACTGACTTCAAAGACCTGGCGAGCGACAAGGTGAAAAAAGTGGCCATCGGCGAGCCGAAATCTGTTCCCTGTGGCATGTATGCAGAGCAAGTCTTTACAGCGGATGGGATTGCGGCCGAGGTTAAAAACAAGCTGGTCGAGGGCAATGATGTGCGTATGGTATTGAGCTATGTCGAGAGCGGTAATGTTGACGCCGGCGTCGTGTTCCAGACCGATGCCAATACCTCCACCAAGGTCAAGGTGGTAGCCCAGGCTCCGGATGCCATCAATGCCACGGTGGTTTACCCGGTGGCTATCATCAAGGACAGCAAAAATGTGGATGCCGCCAAGGATTACGAGAATTTCCTGTCTGGCAGTGAGGCACAAGCAATCTTTGAAAAAGCCGGTTTCAGCGTGAAATAGACCTCTGGTGTAAATAACCTCGGGAATCCGTATCGCTACCTGGCCAGGATACGCAAACAACGAGTTTCTCCCAAATGCGCCGATAACCAGGCAGGAGATCGCAGCCATACTGGCACAGGCATTGGGCAAGGCGGATGATGCTGCAGCCAACGCTAGCGCCGTTACCGGCTTCAAGGACGATAGCAGGATTGCCGGCTGGGCGAGGGGTTTCGTTGCCGAAGCTGTCAAGGACGGACTGCTCAAGGGATACCCCGACGGTTCTTTCGGCCCCATGAGCAACGCCACCCGGGCCGAGGCCTGCGCCATGATTAGCAACTTCTTCAGTATGCCCAAGTAAGAGTTGCACAACAAGGCGGCTCCGGGTAGAGTAAATCCTGGGGCTGCCTTGTTACTTTTGCAAATATCTATACCTTAACCTTCTTGCTGTCCATATACCCCTGGACGTAGTCCAGGGTCTCGCCGAAGCGCTGGCGGTGCTGTGTCCAGTGGACACGGCGCGACAACCTCGCGTTCCCGGAGGAGCTTCAGGCCGTCCTGCAGATCCGTGTCGTCCGTCAGCCTGATCAGGCAGTAGATAATTTTCAGATTGTGTTTTAAAAGGGGGAGGGGAGATCCTTGTCACAGCAGATCCTGGGATATAATGGAGAGCGGGTGATACTAGCCTGCGATAGTCAGGTGATGTCCTGGCAGGATGGCGCCGGGTCCGCGCCCGCAAACGGTCACCCGCCGGGCGCGGCGGTGGCCTGCGGTAGTGTTCGGAAGATGCATAGCCTGGGCTCCCATGCCCTGATCTGCTCCGCAGGTCTGGAAGCCGGAGTGGAGATGTCCCTGGCACTCAAGGGCCGGGTGGAAAAGGATGGAATAGGCGACTTTGCGGAGATCGACCGGTTGGCCCGGGAGTTTCTGGGGCAGGAGTGCCACCGCTTTTTGTTGCAGCAGAAGCCCTGGTTCGAAGCTCATCCGGAGGCGCCGCGGCTGCTCTATTTCACCCTGGCCGGGTACGACCGGCAGGAAGGCCGGTGCCGGGCCTTTGTGCTGGAGAGCAAGGACTTGAAGCTGCCATTCCAGGAGATGGAGATTGGAGAGGTCATCACCATGCCCCGCGTCCTGACGATTGAGGCCAAGTTCCGGCGTCTCTGGTCTGATCCTGCACAGTCCCCGGAGGACCTGGCCCGGTTTTGCCGCACTTCCCTGGAGAAGATCGCCGCCTGTGATGACCGGGTGGGCGGACCATTCCAGACGGCGGCGGTGACCGCCCGGGGCGTGCATTTCTATTCCGATTTCATCTGACCGTGGGCAACACGGGATAAAGCTCCCATGAGGCGGTCGTGGTGGCTGCCCAGATGAATAATACAAGAGTGGTTGAGTTATCCGAGCACTTATCGCTACTCGCTGCCAGTCTCAGCATCGAGCATGGCCTCAGCCCTGGAAGTGAATGTGCTCTCACCCACAAGCACCGAACAACAATCTGTCCAGGTGTTTCCAATCGGAGAGAATTCAAGCGGGATTTCTTCATGTTCGCTAATGGAGTGTTTTTAAGCCCTCTTTTCTTTGCCCCGCTCGCGTCTCGGGCGACGGTGCAGTGGCGATTCCCCTCCGTCTCTAAAAGATATGACGATATTCGTATCCAATGCTTTTGCTACCTTCTTTAAAAAGCGCAGGGACGGATTGTACATCCCGCTTTCCAACCTGGCTATGGCGGATTGGCGGGTTCCGACCTTCCTGGCAAGTTCTGCCTGGGTCATGTTTTTCATCGTTCGCTGCTTGATGATTGTCCGCACGAGCTGATATTCAGGCTCCAAATCCTCATAAGCCTCGCGAAATTCAGGGTTGCTCGCCAGTTCATCTTTCACTTCTTTCCATTTCATTTTGAATCACCTTTTCTCGTTTGATGGTCCTTCATACGGGCAATGGCGGTATCCAGCTTGGGTTTCGGGGTCTTTAGGGTCTTTTTTTGAAAAGCATGTACTATCACTGGCGGTGCTGTGTCCGGTGGACACGGCGCGACAACCTCACGCTCCCGCAGGAACTTCAGACCGTCCTGCAGATCCGTGTCGTCCGTAAGCCTGATCAGGTTCTCGTAGGTCGCCCTTGCCTTCTGCTCTGCCGCCATGTCCTCGTGCAGGTCGGCGATGGGATCGCCCATGGTGTTGATGTAACCGGCGCTCCAGGGAACGCCGTTGGAGTCGCCGGGGAAGATGGCGCTGTCCCAGATGGCGTAGTGCCCGCCGAAGTCCGCTGTCCGGACGTCAGAGATGGTGGCGCCCTGGGTCAGCTTGAAGATCATGGTGGCGATCATCTCCCAGTGGGCCAACTCCTCGACGGCCTGCATCACAACGCTATTGTCCAAGGCGCTCCGACAGACCCTAAAGCCAAAGACTAGGCATTGACGTTTGACGTGAACAGGTGGTAATTTATATTAAATAGTAAGGCTTGATTATACACCCCTGATACTGGGCATAGCTTTAACTAACCGCCAAAGGAGTCTCCCGCTTCTATAAGCGGGAGATGAATTTGGCAAAAGCTTTTAGTCTCCGAATTCAGTGGGGGTGCAGACCCCCACTGAATCCCCGAGCGAAGCGA
>JBEKFU010000019.1:0-27067 GCA_050013155.1 Thermacetogeniaceae bacterium
GACCCGCTGATCGGGTCGGTGCACGACCCGATCTACCAGGGGGCGGGGCCGCTAGGCATGGCCGGTATCCCGCAGCCCAAACCAGGGGCGGTCACCAAGGCCCACGGCGGCATCCTGTTCCTGGACGAGATCGGCGAACTGCACCCGATCCAGCTCAACAAGCTGTTGAAGGTACTGGAGGACCGCAAGGTCTTCTTCGAGAGCGCCTATTACAACTCCGAGGACACCCACATCCCGGCCCACATCCACGACATCTTCCAGCACGGGTTGCCGGCGGACTTTCGCCTGGTGGGCGCCACCACCAGGCTGCCGGAGGAGATCTCCCCGGCCATCCGCTCCCGGTGCGTGGAGATCTTCTTCCGGTTGCTGTTGCCGCCGGAGATCAGGGTGATTGCCGAGAATGCCGGCTATAAGATCAACTTTGACTTTGGGCCCGGTGCCCTGGACGTGATCGAGAAGTACGCCACCAACGGGCGCGAGGTGGTCAACATCGTGCAGATCGCTGTTGGCCTGGCGCAGTCCCGCCAGGAGCAGGAGATCACGGCGGCCGACGTGGAGTGGGTGGTCAACAGCGGCCACTACTCCCCCCGCCTGGAGCGCCGGGTGCCCGAGGAACCGCAGGTTGGCCTGGTCAACGGGCTGGCCGTGAGCGGCCCCAACATCGGTACCCTGCTGGAGATCGAGGCCAGCGCCAGCCCGTCCGGCAAGGAGCGCGGCCAGGTGATCGTCACCGGCATCGTTGAGGAGGAGGAGTTGGGCGGCCTGTCCGGAAGGCGCGTGCGCCGCAAGAGCATGATCAAGGGTTCGGTGGAGAACGGGCTGACTGCCATCCGCCGGTTGCTGGACGTGGACCCGCGGGCCTACGACATCCACATCAACATCCCGGGGGCGATGCCCACCGACGGCCCCTCGGCGGGCGTGGCCATCGCCCTGGCTGTTTACTCCGCTCTCACCGGGCGGTTGGTGGACAACCGGGTAGCCATGACCGGCGAGGTGTCGATCCGGGGAGAGGTGAAGCCGGTGGGCGGGGTGGTAGCCAAGGTGGATGCGGCGATGAGAGCGGGAGCGAAGCGGGTGCTGATCCCGCAGGAGAACTGGCAGGAACTCTTCAGCCAACTGCCGCTGGAGGTGATCACGGTGCGGCAGATCAAGGAAGTGCTCAAGCTCGGCCTGCTGCCGCAGCGTCGCGCCCGCAGCGCCGGACCCAACAGACCCGGCACAGCCGGGCAGGTTTCTGCCTGAATCTCGAATCACCTCATTCTCCGACATCCGGCCTCTTGTCTCCGATCTCTGTTATGAACTGCTCCCGGGTGATCTGCCTGTTCTCGAAGTGGTAACTGGCGCCCCTGAGGACGCCGTTGTCGATGACCAGATCGGCCACCGGGCTGTCGGCGGGCACGTCTCTGACCTTGGCGCCGCTGTTCAGATCGTAGACGTGCAGTTGCAGGCGCAGGCCGTCCCAGACGGTCACGTAGCCGGGGCTCCAGAACACCCGGCTCGATCCATCCAACCCGGTTACCCGGCCGCTCTCCAGATCTATCAGTTCCAGCCCCATCCCGGCTCCTGTCTTGCCGGACGGAGAGTCCTGGGCGAACAGGGCCAGATAGCGGCCGTCCGGGGAGGCCAGGGGGTCCATGGCATTATCCTTGAAAACCGATGACTGGTTGGCGGCAAGGTCGTATACTTTCACCACCGGACTGTTGCCCTGCCAGCAGTCGTAGTAGAGCTTTCCACCAACCCAGCAGAGGTAGACCTGCTTCTCAGCCAGGTAGTCCGGATACCTGAAGGAGTCCACCCGTGTCCATGCGCCGCGGACCAGATCCCCGACGTAGACATAGATCAGGGTGTCGCCCTCCTGGCTGCTCTTGCCCTCCAGGGCGAGCCTGCTGCCGTTCACCGAGTAATCGGAGACGAAGCCGAGGCCGGCGCCTTCCCCCAGGTTGTGGATCTTCTGGTCGCTCCTGCGGTAAAGGCTGTGGCTGCCCAAGATCAGGTCGCCTCCGGGCAGTTCCCGGAAGAGCGGGTTCTTCTCTTGCCAGGGAATGTAGTCGAAAGTACCCACAGGCGCTCCCTGGGGAGTGAGCACCTGGTAGACCAGGCTGCCGTTATCGGCGACATCGGGCAGCGGCCTGATGACCAGGTCACCGGCCACGGTTACATCGCTGAAGGCGACCCGGTACCGGCCTTCTGCTGAAGAGGGGTTGCCCTTGGCAAGAGGCGCCTTGGCGCTCCATCGCCCGGCGTTGATGGCAATGGTTAGCACTGCCGCTGCCAGGCACAGGACCAGCAAGGAGATTATGGCAACGACTTTCTTATCCGGCTTGATTGACAACGGTTGATCCTCCGGCTTGTCGGTGTGATCGGTTGACCATCTAAATAAGTTAGACAACTTTCTCGCCATCCCTGCAATCACAAACCAATTGCCTATAGTTAACATTCTGGCCGATCATTCCCTCATTTATCATAGATGACTACCCGCTCTAATACCCCCGCTTCTCCTCCTCCGCATCCGGGCTAACGCCCGGCCTGAACGCCGGCTCAAGGCTCCGCCTTGGCTGAAAGCCCGCCGGCACACCGGGAAAACGGGCACACAGGTAAGAGCGGCCCTTCGCGGGGTACCCTCTGGGTCGGCTCGGCGCAAGCCAAGTTTTACTGATAAGCTTCAGTGGGGGGAAGGCAGTCCCCCACTGAAGCCAAGAACTTGTTGAACCTTGCCTGAACCTGCCATTACCGCCGCTCACAGGTGGATGGGGGGAGGGCTTATTGCAGAAGTTATGAAAGATGGGGTAGAATTAAGCAGACAGGAAAGACAGGAAGGGGTAAAGGGGGTAGCTCAAATGTCCCATACAGAACAACAGACCGGTGAAGAGCGGCAGTATGAAGAGCAGCGACAGATCCAGGAACAGGGAGAACGCATCCTTCCCCTGCTCCCCTTGAGGGGTATTCTAGTCTTCCCGTACATGGTCATCCACCTGGACGTAGGACGTGAGAAGTCGGTCAAGTCGATCGACGAGGCGATGCTCCGCGACCGGGAGATCTTCCTGGTGACTCAGAAGGAGGCCCAGACCGATGAACCGGGTACCGAGGACATCTACCGGGTGGGCACCATCGCCGAGATCAAGCAACTCCTGAAGCTGCCCGGCGGCACCTTCCGGGTCCTGGTGGAAGGACTGAGCCGCGGCCGGATCCTGAACTACGTGGCCACTGAACCGTTTATCAGGGTCCTGGTGGAGGAGTATCAGGAGGGCGATGAGAAGACGGCGGAGATCGAGGCCCTGATGAGGGCTGTCAGCAACCTGTTTGAGCAATATGTCAAGCTGGGCAAGAAGATCTCCCCGGAGACCGCGGTCTCCATATCGGCTGTGGAGGACCCGGGGCGTTTCGCCGACCTGATCACGTCGCAGATCAATTTGAGGGTGAACGACAAGCAGGCGATATTGGAGTCTTTTGGCATCAAGGAGCGGCTGGAGAAGCTGAACGAGATCCTCAACCGGGAGATGGAAGTGCTCGAACTGGAGCGCAAGATCAACACCCGGGTGCGCCGGCAGATGGAGAAGACCCAGAAGGAGTACTATTTAAGAGAGCAGATGCGGGCGATCCAGAAGGAGTTGGGCGAGAAGGACGAGCGTGCTTCCGAGGTGGAAGATCTGAGAGAGAAGATCGCCGCGGCCCACTTCCCCAAGGAGGTGGAGGAGAAGGCCCTCAAGGAACTCGACCGGATGGAGAAGATGCCGCCGATGGTGGCGGAGGCGGTGGTGGTCAGGAACTACCTGGATTGGCTGCTGGCTCTGCCTTGGCATCAGGAGACCCGTGACCGCCTGAACTTGAAAACGGCTGAGAAGATCCTGGAGACAGACCACTACGCCATGGATAAGCCCAAGGAACGCATCTTGGAATACCTGGCGATCCGCAAGCTGGCCACCAAAATGCGTGGTCCAATCCTCTGCCTGGTGGGGCCGCCGGGGGTGGGCAAGACCTCCCTGGGCAAATCCATTGCCAGGGCGCTGGGGCGCAAGTTCGTGCGCATCTCCCTGGGCGGCATCAGGGACGAGGCGGAGATCCGCGGCCACCGGCGCACCTACGTGGGCGCCCTGCCCGGCCGCATCATCCAGGGGATGAAGACGGCGGGCACCAAGAACCCGGTCTTCCTGCTGGACGAGGTGGACAAGATGAACGCCGACTTCCGGGGCGACCCCAGTTCAGCCCTGCTGGAGGTGCTGGACTCCGAGCAGAACCACAGCTTCAGCGACCACTTCATCGAGGTGCCCTTCGACATGTCGAAGGTCCTCTTCATCACCACGGCCAACATGGAGTACAACATCCCGCGCCCGCTGCTGGACCGCATGGAAGTCATCAAGTTGCCGGGCTATACAGAGGAGGAGAAGGTGAAGATCGCCGAGCGCCACCTGATCTCCAAGCAGCTCAAGGAGCACGGCTTAAAGCAGCGCAATTTGCAGATCTCGGAGAACGCCGTGCGGGCGATCATCCGGGAGTACACCCGGGAGGCGGGGGTGCGCAACATGGAGCGGGAGATCGCTACCATCTGCCGCAAGACGGCCCGGGAGGTGGTCAAGGACCGCAAACACCAGGCCCGGGTCTCGGCCGCCAGCCTGGCGAGCTACCTGGGTATCCCGCGCTTCCACTGGGGCGCCATCGAGAAGGAGAACGAGGTAGGGGTGGCCACCGGCCTGGCCTGGACCGAGGCCGGCGGCGACGTGCTCAGCGTCGAGGTCAGCGTCCTGAGGGGGAAGGGGAACATCACCCTTACCGGGAAGCTGGGGGACGTGATGAAGGAGTCCGCCCAGGCAGCCCTGAGCTATGTCCGGTCCCGCGCCCAGGACCTGGGCCTTCCGGAGGACTTCTACGAGAAGTACGACCTGCACATCCACATCCCCGAGGGCGCCATCCCCAAGGACGGCCCGTCGGCGGGGATCACTATCGCCTCCGCCATCGCCTCCGCATTGAGCGGGCGCCGCACCAGCAGGGAATTGGCCATGACCGGGGAGATCACCCTGCGCGGCCGTGTGCTGCCTGTTGGGGGTATCAAAGAGAAGGTGCTGGCCGCCCACCGCGCCGGAACCAGGAAGGTGATCATCCCCAAGGATAACAAGAAGGACCTGGAAGAGATCCCGGCAAACGTGCGGCGCAAGATCGCCTTCGTGCTGGTGGAGAACATGGACGAGGTGCTGCAGGAGGCCCTCCTCCCGGCAGAGGCCGGAAGCAAGAGGTCGGAGGCCGGCTTCCTTAATGATGGGCAAAGCGAACATCAGTAGTATCGTGTGCCCGACCGGGTGCCCTCTGGGTGCGCTATTTAGCGCCCCTATCCGGAGTTGTTCGCCCCATTTGCGTAATTGCCGGCCCCTGTAGAGGTGCTGGCGCTATTGTCGTTGCCGGCGCCATTCTCGTTGGCGGAGCCCATCGAGTATTGAGTGGGCGCCGTGCCCTGCACGAAGACATCATTTTCCAGTTCGCCGGCGGGACTATCGGCGCTGGGCAACAGGCCGGTCTTGTTGTCGACGGTGACCTGAACCAGGCCCGCAGGCATCGGGAAATCAGTCACCGGCAGATCTTGAGTGGCTGTTTGCATGACTGCTTTCCAGGCAAGGGCCGGGTAGGTGGCGCCGAACACACCTGGTATATTTTCCATGTTCTCTTGGCTGTCGAACCCGGTCCAGACAGCGGCGGTGTACTCCGGGGTGTAGCCGATGAACCAGGCATCCGCCTTGCCTGAGGTGGTGCCGGTCTTGCCAGCCACCGGACGATCGAGTTGAGCGTTGGTGCCTGTGCCCACTTTTACCACACTCTCCAACAGGTCGGTCATGATGTAGGCCGTCTGTTGCGATATTACCACCTGCTGCTGTGGTTTGACCTCATACAGGAGCCCCCCGCTGCTGTCCAGGATCTTGCGCACGCAGTAAGGTTTGATATAGATCCCCTGGTTGGCGATGGCGGCGTAGGCCCCCGCCATCTCCAGCGGGGAGATGCCATTGGTGATCCCGCCCAGGGCCAGCGACAAGTTCTTGTCCTTGTCCGGGTCCAAGCTGGTGATGCCCATCCTGGTAGCATAGCCGTAGCCGTAGTCGACCCCGATCAGATCGAGCAGTTTGACGGCGTAGGTGTTGATCGAATACTCGAGGGCGGTGCGCATGGTGATCGGGCCGCGGTACGTGTCATCGTCATTGTAGAAGGTCTTGGGCCCGAATGTGGCCGGTGCGTCGTCCTGCACAAACGCTTCGGTATAGCCCTTCTCGATGGCCGGACAGTAGACCACGATCGGCTTGATGGAGGAACCGGGCTGGCGCTCGGCCTGGGTGACGCGGTTAAAAGGGCGTGCCACCGAATGCTGGCGCCCGCCCACCAGGGCCTGGATCTGGCCGGTGTGCTGGTCGATCAGCACCATCGCCCCCTGCACCTGCTGACCCTTGTAATCCGGTGGGAAGCTGGCCTTGTTGGCAAAGACCGACTCCATCTTCTGTTGCGCCGGTATGTTTAAAGCGGTATAGATCTTCAGACCACCATTATAGATGAGGTTCTGGGCGGTATCCAGCGTCATCTCCTGCTGCTGCAGGATGTTCTCGGTCTCGCTGACCACCTCGTCGGTATAGTACGGGTACTGGTAGGCGCTCTTGGCGCCCTCATGGTATGGCAACTGCTCCTGCTTGGCCTGGGCGGCATCCTGCTCAGTGATGTTGCCGTACTTGACCATCTGGTCGAGCACGGTCTCCTGTCTGCGCTTGGCCAGATCCCGGCTGGCGAAGGGGTTGTAGTTGCTGGGGCTGCGCACGATTCCCGCCAGCAGGGCGCTCTCGCCCAGGGTGAGGTCCTTGGCGTCCTTGTTGAAGTAGAGCTGGGACGCTGCCTGGATGCCGTAAGCGCCATTGCCGAAGAAGATCCGGTTCAGGTAAAACTCCAGGATCTCTTGTTTGGTGTAGTGGTGCTCCACCTCCAGGGCCAGGATCGCCTCCTGGATCTTGCGCCGGAGGGACTTATCATCGCTGAGAAAGGCGTTCTTGACCAGTTGCTGGGTGATGGTGCTGCCCCCCTCTGCTGCGCTGCCCGTCCGCAGGTCGGCCCACAAGGCCCTGGCGATTCCCACCGGGTCTATGCCCATGTGTTCATAGAAGCGGTTGTCTTCGGCGGACACGAAAGCCTGTGGCAGATAGGGAGGCAAGTCGGCAAGCGCCACCTGGGTCCTGTTCTGATTGACAAAGACCTCGGACGCCGCCTGGTCATAGCGATCATAGATGATGGTCGATTGTGAGCCTGTCAGCTTGCTCGGATCCCATGGGGGCAGGGTGGCGACAGCCCAGGCAAAATTCACGCTGCCGATCAGCAGCAGGCACAGCACGATCAGTTCGACTGAGAACAGAACTGCCCGGAACGGCCTCAGTCTTTTCTTTTTCCTCTTCTTGGAAGAGAATTCCATCTGCCGGTTGGGCATCTAAATCTCCCCAATCTGAAGACATTCTGCATGGGATGGGTGTCCAGAATATATATTATGATTCCACAGAAAAAAAGTCTATTTTAGCCGACCACTATGCTTCATGTAGTGTGATACAATTTAAATAACCACTATATATGGTATTGTCATTTTCAAAAGAGGGGCTTTCGCAGGACAGTTATATTATATATTATTGTAGTGAGAATACGCTGATTGATCATATGCGTCAAGCGAGAAATGTCTACCAGGCAGGAGTGGCGTTGATGCATCAACGCCAATCGAGCTCGTAAAGTTGACAAACATCAGAGCAGGACCGTAAAATGAAAGTGGTTGACAGGCTCCTTTTGTCCCGCACGGGGGTAAAAGGAGTTTTATATGACGAAGGTCTTGAGGTGAGGCAGAAATGGCGGAAGAACAGGACAGCGCCTGGCAGGACAACGCCCGGCAAGATCAGCCGCTGCAGGAGAACACTCCAGGTATGGCCACCACCTACGATCCCCGCAGTGTGGAGGAACGGTGGTATCAATACTGGCTGGATGAGGGCTTCTTTCACGCCGAACCGGGCGGAGAGCGGGAGCCTTTTTGCATCGTGATCCCGCCCCCCAACGTGACCGGCATTTTGCACATGGGGCACGCCCTGAACAACACCATGCAGGACGTGCTGGTGCGCTGGCGCCGGATGCGGGGGGATAATACCCTGTGGGTGCCGGGCACCGACCACGCCGGGATCGCTACCCAGGCCCGGGTGGAGAGGCAACTGGCCGAAGAGGGGCTGACCAAGGATGACCTCGGGCGTGACCAGTTCCTGGAGCGGGTGTGGGCCTGGAAGGAGCAGTGCGGCGGGACGATCATCAGGCAGCTCAAGCGCCTGGGCGCCTCCTGCGACTGGCAGCGGGAGCGCTTCACCATGGACGAGGGCTGCTCACGGGCGGTACGGGAGGTGTTCCGGCGCCTGTACGCCAAGGGGCTGATCTACCGGGGCAGCTACATCATCAACTGGTGCCCCCGCTGCCGTACCACCATCTCCGACATAGAGGTCGAGCATTCCGAGGAACAGGGAACTCTTACGTATATCCGTTATCCCGGGCTGGACGGGGCAAGCGATATCATTGTGGCCACCACCCGCCCGGAGACCATGCTGGGCGACACGGCGGTGGCGGTGCATCCGGATGATGGGCGCTACCGCCACCTGATCGGCAGAGAGGTGCTACTACCGATCATGAACCGCCGCCTCCCGGTGATCGCCGACGAGGCCGTGGACCCGGAGTTTGGCACCGGGGCGGTAAAGGTGACCCCGGCCCACGACCCGGCGGATTTCGAGATGGGGCGCCGCCACCGCCTGCAGGAGATCGCGGTGATCGGCAAGGACGGCATGATGACTCCGGAGGCTCACCGTTACGCCGGACTGCCTGCGACTGAGGCCCGGCGGCAGGTGGTGGCGGAGCTGCAGAGGCTCGGCCTGATTGTCAAGATCGAGGACTACTCCCACTCTGTCGGGCATTGCTACCGTTGCGACACCATCATCGAACCGCTGGTCTCCGAGCAGTGGTTCGTGCGCATGAAACCGCTGGCCGAACCTGCTCTGGAGGTGGTGCGCCAGGGGCGCATCCGCTTTTTCCCAGAGCGCTTCACCAAGATCTATCTCGGCTGGCTGGAGAACATCAGGGACTGGTGCATCTCCCGCCAACTCTGGTGGGGCCACCGGATCCCGGTCTGGTACTGCCAATCCTGCGGCGCCGTCATCTGCCCCGAGTCAGAACCGGTTACATGCCCCAAGTGCGGCGGCGCCAGCCTGGAGCAGGACCCGGACGTGCTGGACACCTGGTTCAGTTCTGCCCTGTGGCCGTTTTCCACCCTGGGCTGGCCAGACCACACCCCGGAACTGGACTACTACTTCCCCACCTCGGTGCTGGTCACTGCCCGGGACATCATCTTCTTCTGGGTCGCCCGGATGATCTTCATGTCCTGCTTTTTTCTGCAGGACGTGCCCTTCAGTGATGTGCTGATCAACAGCCTGGTGCTCGACCACCTCGGGCGCAAGATGAGCAAGTCCCTCGGCAATATCAAGGATCCCTTAGAGGTGATCGACAGCTACGGCGCCGATACCCTGCGTTTCACCCTGTTGACCGGCAATACGCCAGGCAGCGAGATGCGCTTCCAGCAGGAGCGGGTGGAGGGGTCCCGGAACTTCGCCAACAAAGTATGGAACGCCTCCCGCTTTGCCCTGATGAACCTGGGGGACTTCCAGCCGGGGCCGGACGCAGACCGGTTCGACCCGGCAGTCCTGACTCTGGCCGACCGCTGGATCTTGAGCCGCTTCAACTGGACCGTCGGGGAGGTTGACCGCAACCTGGAGTCCTATGAACTGGGGGAGGCGGCCCGGGTGCTGTACGAGTTCATCTGGGACGAACTCTGCGACTGGTACATCGAGTTGATCAAGCCGCGCCTGTACGGCAAGGATACGCCCGACAGCCGGGGCGCCGCCCAGCAGGTGTTGTGGTACGTGCTTAAGCGCACCATGGAACTGCTGCACCCCTTCATGCCCTTCCTGACCGAGGAGATCTGGCAGCACCTGCCTGCGCCCGCTTGCGGGCGCAGAAGTCAGAGGCAAGAGGTCGGAGGTCGGAAAAAAGATGAAAACGTAGTGGAAAACATTCTGACATCTGACATCAGGCATCCAACCTCCGAAATGCACGGTCGGAGTATCATGGTCGCTCCCTGGCCCAAACGCCGGCCGGACCTGGAAGACCCGGGCAGCGAGGCCCAGATGGCTTTGCTGATGGACGTGATCCGGGGTATTCGCAACCTGCGCGGGGAGCTGGGCCTGCCGCCAGGCAAGCCCGCCAGGTGCGTGGTGGTCGCCGGGGATGCCGCCACCCGGCAGCTTCTGGAGCGCTACGCCTCCTACGTTGCGCATTTGGCCGTCGCTCAGCCCTTGGAGTTTGCCGGTCCGGAGCAGCCTAAACCGAAACAGGCTTTGAGCTTCGTGGTACGCGGGGTCGAGGCCTACATCCCCCTGGCCGGGCTGGTGGACCTGGACAAAGAGATCGCCAGGCTGGAGAAGGAGTCCGGCGCGGTGTCCAGGGAGTTGGAGCGGGTGCGGAGCAAACTGGCCAACGAGAGCTTCCTGGCCAAGGCACCCCCTGAAGTGATCGACAAGGAGCGGGACAAGGAGGCGGACCTGGACCAGAAACTGGCCGCCATAGGCCGCCGCCTGGCGAGCTTAACAATATCTTAATAATGATGACAGAGGATGCCTGCCGTGTTTGTCGAATACGTTCGGTGGAGGCTTGCCGATGAGCGCTAAGATACTTGTGGTGGACGATGAGGAGTCGATCGTCAAGCTCGTTTCCTTCAATTTGAGCAAAGAAGGATTTCAGACCATCGCTGCCCGGGATGGCAACGAGGCCTGGGAGGTCATCCAGCGGGATAAGCCCGACCTGATCGTTCTGGACGTGATGCTGCCGGAGATGGACGGTTTTTCCCTGTGCCGCCTGCTGCGGCGGGAGGGGTCGACCATTCCGATCCTGATGCTTACTGCCAAGGACGAGGAGATCGACAAGGTGCTCGGCCTGGAGATCGGGGCGGACGACTATCTGACCAAGCCCTTCAGCCCCAGGGAGCTGGTGGCCCGGGTGCGGGCGATCCTGCGCCGCTCCGGGGAGAATGACCACAGCCAGGAAGAGAGGCTGGAGTTCGGCGACCTGGTGGTTTTCCCCGGGCGTTACGAGGTGGACCTGCACGGCGCCCAGTTATTCCTCACCCCCAAGGAGTTCGAGTTGTTGCTCCTGCTGTGCCGCAGCGCCGGCCTGGTTTTGAGCCGGGAGTACATCCTCCAGAAGCTGTGGGGCTATGATTTCTACGGTGACACCCGGGTGGTCGACGTGCACATCAGCCACCTGAGAGAGAAGATGGAGGGAGACCCGGCGCACCCCCACTACATTAAAACCGTGCGGGGAGTGGGCTACAAGTTTCAGACCACCTCTCAGGAAAGCAGAGGAGCCTGATGCGCCGGATCACCCAGAGGCTTACCCTCGGCTATATCTCCTATATGTGCGCCTCTCTGGTGATCCTGGGCGGCTTGCTGACTTATTTTTTGTGGAGCAGCCAAGGCCTCCTGCTCCAGGTCTGGCAATACCTGCTCGGCTTACTCGGTCTGGTCCTGTTGAGCGGGACACTGCTGGGCATCTTCCTGGCGGGCGGGATACGCAGACCGCTGGCGGAGATCAGCGCCGTCGCCCGGCGCATCGCTGCCGGGGACTGGGAGGCGGAGGTGCGTCATCCCACCGGCGACGAGATCGGGGAGCTGGCCCTGGCCCTCAACGCTATCTCCGGCGCCATCAGGGAGAAGTCGCGCCAGTTGACGGAAAGCAAGGGCCGTTTGGAAGCAGTCCTGGCTAACATGGAGAGCGGCGTGGCGCTGTTTGACCGCAGCGGGCGGATAGATCTGGTCAACCCTTCCGCTGAGCGCATCCTGGGCATCAGCAAACAGGATGCTGCCGGCCGGACCTACGTGGAGACGCTGAAAAACTACCCCCTGATCCGGATCATCGACGAGGTGCTCAGGTCCGGCAAGACCCAGAGCGGAGAGATCGCCCTGATCTTTCCTGCGGAGCGGATCCTGGAGGCGCACGCTGCTCCGGTCTTCGGGGAGTGGCAGGAGCCCCGGGGAGCGGTCCTGGTGCTGCACGACATCAGTGAGATCAGGCACCTGGAGCGGGTGCGGGCGGAGTTCGTAGCCAACGTCTCCCATGAACTGAAGACACCGGTCACCGCGGTCAAGGGATTTGCAGAAACCCTGCTGGAAGGAGCGCTCTACAACTCCCGGGCCTGCGAGGAGTTCGTCAGCATCATCGGAGAGGAGGCGGAGCGCCTGAACCGCCTCATCAACGACCTGTTGAGCCTCTCCCGGATCGAGTCCCGGGAGTTGAAACTGCAGTTGGAGCCGCTCGAGCTGGGGCCTGAGATCAAGCAGATCGTGGACAAGATCAAGCCGCGGTTTCAGAAGAAGGAACTCGCCCTGGGCGTGACGGTGCCCGGCCACCCGGTGGTGGCGCTGGCCGACCGGGACCGGCTGGAGCAGGTGCTGCTGAACCTGCTGGAGAACAGCCTGATGTATACGCCTTCCGGTGGGCGGGTAGAGGTGGGAGTCCAGGAGGAACAGGGCATGGTGGTGGTGAGCGTCAGGGACACCGGGATCGGCATTCCCCCGGATGACCTGCCCCGGATCTTCGAGCGCTTTTACAGGGTCGACCGCGCCCGCAGCCGCAAGCTCGGAGGCACCGGGCTCGGGCTGGCAATCGTCAAGCACATCGTGGAAGCCCACGGCGGACGGGTCTGGGTGGAGAGCGAACTGGGCCAGGGCTCCACGTTCTACTTCACCATAAAAAAAGTAATGAGTAATGAGTAATGAGTAATGAGTAATGAGTAATGAGTCTAAAAAGAAGAAGTGATGAGTATGTTCATCACTCATCACTCCGGAAGGGGAGTGTCGTGGAGGGATGGTGACTCTGCTGACCAGAGACTTATACCAGTTGAAAGCTGGCGCCCCGGCGAGCTATTCGAGACCCAAGTTCGAGGTCCGCAACCTGGACCTGTTTTACGGGGCCAACCACGTGCTGCACAACATCCAGTTGGAACTGGTCGAGCACCAGGTGTCCGCCCTGATCGGCCCCTCGGGCTGCGGCAAGTCCACCATACTGCGCACTCTCAACCGGATGAACGATCTGATCCCGGGTGTGGTCATCAAGGGGCAGGTACTGCTGGACAGCGAGGATATTTACAATCCTTGCGTCGATGTGGTAAACTTGCGCAAACGGGTGGGCATGGTCTTTCAGAGGCCGAACCCCTTTCCCATGCCTGTTTTTGAAAACGTGGCCTACGGGCCGCGCCGGCATGGCCTCAGGGACCGGTACCGCCTGGCGGAGATCGTGGAGACGAGCCTGAAAAAGGCCGCCCTCTGGGATGAGGTCAAGGACCAGCTCTTCAAGTCGGCGCTGCACCTCTCCGGCGGCCAGCAGCAGCGGCTGTGCATCGCCAGGGCCCTGGCCGTGGAGCCGGAGGTGCTGTTGATGGACGAGCCTTGTTCTGCCTTGGACCCGATCTCCACCACGAAGATCGAGGACCTGATCGACGAACTGAAGCGGGACTACACCATCGTCATCGTCACCCACAACATGCAGCAGGCCGCACGGGTATCGCACTTTACCGCCTTTCTCCTGAACGGCTCGCTGATCGAGTTCGGCAGGACCGACAAGCTATTCACATATCCTGAAAACAAGGAGACTGAGGATTATATCACTGGACGGTTCGGTTGAAAACGCACGCAACCAGGGGGAGGGGGTAGGCTTGGTAACGCGCAAGTCTTTTCACGAGCAGTTGGATGAACTGCAGCAGGACGTCTTGACGATGGGCACGATGGTGGAGCAGGCCATCTTCAACGCGGTCAAGTCGCTAAAAGCCCGTGATGAGAGCCTGGCCCAGCAGGTCATCGACGGGGACGACACCATCGACGATTTTCAGGTCCGGATTGAGGATGACTGTATCCGGCTGCTGGCCTTACAGCAGCCGATGGCCAGCGACCTCCGGGTGATCAGCGCCGTCCTGAAGATCGCCAACGACCTGGAGCGGATAGCTGACCATGCGACGGATGTGTCCAAGGTAACCATCCGCATCTCCGGCCAGCCTCTGATCAAGCCCCTGATCGATATACCCAGGATGGCCGAGATTACCCAGAAGATGCTGCGGATAAGCCTCGATGCCTTTATACGCCGCGACGACTCCGAGGTAGAGCAGTTGATCGATTGCGACCATGAGGTAGACAGCCTCTATAACCAGATCTTCAGGGAATTGCTGACCTTCATGCTGGAAGATCCCCGGACGATCAGGCAGGCCACCCATCTCCTGTTCGTGGGCCGGCATTTGGAGCGCATGGCGGACTACTGCACCAACCTCGGCGAGGCGGTATACTTCATGGTCAAGGGAGAGCGCAAGAATCTCAACATTTAGGTGTCAGACACCAAAGTTATTAAGTTAGACATTTATCACAGATGACTACCCGCTCTAATACCCCCGCTTCTCCAAAGCGGTGGGCGCCCGTATCCGGGCTAACGCCCGGCCTGAGAGAAAACGGGCACACAGGTAAGAGCGGCTACGTAACTGTATTAACGAGTTACCCGATGGCTAACCGCCACCAGACTCCCACTGAAGTGGGAGCTAAGTGGCGCTAAGCCCCTGGATCAGTGCAACTAAGGCTTCCGCCTTCGCGGGGTACCCGACCCAGAGGGTACCCCGGCCGGCTCGGCGCAAGCCAAGTTTTACTGATAAGCTTCAGTGGGGGGAAGGCAATCCCCCACTGAAGCCAAGAACTTGTTGAACCCCACCATCGAGAAGGTGGGAATTAGAAAAAAGGTGCGATCATGCTATCATCCATGTCCTATGACGAAGCGCTGGACTTCCTGGTCGGCCTGACTAAATTCGGTTTCAATTTCGGACTGCAGCGGATCGAATGCCTGTTGCAGCTCCTGGGAGACCCGCACCGGAAGCTGCGGGTGATACACATCGGCGGCACCAACGGCAAGGGGTCGACCGCCATGATGACGGCTTCGGTCCTGGATGCCGCCGGTTACCGGGTGGGTCTGTTCACCTCGCCCCATCTCGACAGTTACACCGAACGCTACCTGATCAACCGGGTTCCGATCAGCGAGCCGGAACTGGCTGAGCTGATCTCCAGGGTGAGGCCGCACCTGGAGCAGATGGTGCGGGACGGGCACGAACACCCCACCGAGTTCGAGGTCTGCACCGCCATCGCCTTCCTGTACTTTTCCGAGGAGCAGGTGGACTTCCTGGTGCTGGAGGTCGGCCTGGGCGGCGCCATCGATTCCACCAACATCATCCCCACCCCCCTGGCGGCGGTGATCACCAACGTCGCCTTCGACCACATAGACTACCTGGGCAACACCATCAAGGATATAGCCACAGTCAAGGCGGGCATCATCAAGCAGGGCGGGTATGCGGTCACTGCTGCCTTTGACCAGGAGGCCCTCGATGTGATCATGGCCCGGTGCCGCGAGGTGGGCGCTTCTCTGCTGCGGGTCGGTGTCGACCTTGGCTATGAGTTGATCGAGTCCACGCCCTCCGGGACGAGCTTCAACCTGCGCAGCCCATGGGGGGACTACCCTGCTCAATGGGCGCCCCTGGCCGGTCAGTACCAGGCGATCAACGCCGCCACCGCCCTCGGAGTGATCGAGGTGCTGCGCAGGCGCCACGGCGTGCAGATTACCGCGGAGCAGATCAGGGCGGGTCTTGCCGCCGCCAGGTGGCCGGCCCGGCTGGAACTGCTGTCCGAGAGTCCGGCGGTCCTGGTGGATGTCACCCACAACCACGACGGCTCCCGGAAGCTGCGGGAGGCCCTGCAGGAGATCTACCATTACCGGCGGTTGATCCTGGTGCTGGGGATGCTGGGGGACAAGGAGCGGGAGAAAGTGGTGGGCGAGTTGGCGCCGCTGGCGTCGTTGGTGGTGATCACCAAGCCGAACAGCCCGCGGGCCGGGGACTGGGAACTGCTGGCGACCGAGGCCCGCCGCTACGTGGACCACGTGCTGCAGGTCGAGGAGATCACTGCCGCTGTGGATGCCGCCCTCAAAGAGGCCGGCTGTGAGGACCTGGTCTGCGTCACCGGCTCCTTCTACATGGTGGCCGAGGCCAGAGCCTACCTGCGCCGCAAGCTGCAGATCAGCGGGAAGACTTTAGCAGTATCCGGAACTGCCACAGCCATACCAGTAATCCAACAGTTGCAGTCTAAAAGCACTTCATAACTATGTATTTATGATGCAGTGGTGTTTCACCAAATAATAAAAAATATCTCCCCAAGGTATTGACAAGGGTATGTTCTTGTGCTGCTCGTGAGTGTTGTTGCCGGCTAAATTTGCCAAAGATAGAGATGGGTGATATAATACATGTCGCACAAAGGAGTGTGGAAATAATTTGTTATCCTTCAACCAACTGGATTTAAGCGATCCAGTCCAGCAAGCGCTTAACAACATGGGCTTCGAGGAGACTACCCCGATCCAGGAGTTGGCCATTCCCGTCGCCATTGAAGGCAAGGACCTGATCGGACGCGCCCTGACAGGGACCGGTAAAACTGCAGCCTTCGGAATTCCCATGGTGGAACGGTTCAGCGCAGATCGGGATCAAATCCAGGGAATTGTGATCGCCCCGACCAGGGAATTGGCGGTCCAGGTGGCCGAGGAGCTGAATAGAATCGGCCAGTTTAAGGGAATCGCGGCCCTGCCCATTTACGGGGGCCAGGATATCGAGCGCCAGATCAAGGCTCTCCACAAGCGTCCGCAGATCATCGTGGGCACACCCGGACGCCTGTTGGACCACTTGCGGCGCCGCACTATCCGCCTGCAGGCGATCGAGGTATTGGTTCTGGACGAAGCCGACGAGATGCTGAACATGGGATTCATCGAAGATATTGAAAGGATCCTGGAGGAGGTCCCCAAAGAGCGGCAGACCATGCTCTTTTCAGCCACCATGCCGCTGCAGATCCAGGAGATTGCCCAGCGGTTTATGAAAGAGCCGGTGATGATCGGGGTCAAGGCCAAGGAACTGACGGTGCCCAGCACCGAGCAGTACTACATGGAAGTGTACGAGAACAAAAAATTTGACGTGCTGTGCCGGGTACTGGACATCCAGTCGCCGGATCTGGCCATAGTCTTTGGCCGCACCAGGCGGCGGGTGGGTGAGCTGGCAGATGCGATGGACAAGAGGGGATATTTGGCGGAGGGGCTGCACGGGGACCTGTCCCAGCCCCAACGGGATACGGTGATGCGACACTTCCGGGAAGGAACCATCGACGTGCTGGTGGCCACTGACGTGGCCGCCAGGGGGCTGGACATCAGCGGGGTAACCCACATCTACAACTTCGACATCCCCCAGGATCCGGAGGGCTATGTGCACCGGATCGGCCGGACGGGGCGCCTGGGCAGGCCGGGGCAGGCGCTCACCTTCGTCACGCCCCGGGAGATCGATTACCTGAGGGTGATCGAGTCCGTCATCAGTCGCAAGATCGTGAGGAAGCCTGTGCCCACCAGTACTGAGGCAGTCAGCGGCCTGCAACGGATAACCATGGAGAAGCTGCTACAGATGGCGGAATCACCGGAAATTGAGCAGTACCGTGGATTTGCCCGGGAAATGTTGGAGGAAACCGATTCGGTAACCCTGTTGGCTGCTGCCCTGAAAATAATCACCCGGGAGCACGATACCACCCCGATCCAACTGACTGAAGAAGCGCCGCGCCGGATGAAGAAGCCGAGAGCCGTAGCACCTCGCAGCGCAACGTCTCCCCAAAAAAAATACGCCCGGGGCAGCGGAGGCGGTCGTAAAGAAAGCAGTCATCGGAGCCGAAGCCAATATAAGCAGAGTTTTTAGCTTCAGGGGGAGTCTCTATCGATGTTGGAGAACCTCCTCCTCCTCCGCATCCGGGCTGCGCCCGGCCTGAAGAATGCGGAGCACAGGCAACCTCGAACCCCGATAAGTGGGGGTGGCGGCTGCAAGTGATACTCTGCGGGCTTTAGCGCCGGGCATACGACATCAGATAGGTGTTGCATTTTTCCAGGTTCCAGCCTATAATAAATAAAATTAAATCTGTAAAATCCATGAAGGAGAAAAGTAGGCCGAACCCAGCCCGTCAGGGAGGGAGCGCCGTTGACTGTGAGCGCTTCCGGGAGATGGACGGTCGAAGTTCGCTCCGGAGATGCCGGCTGAAACCGCTGTTGGCGGCAAGTAGGCAGGGCCGTAAGCTCCCGACGTTACACGGGGAGGGTATCGGAACCAGGTTCCTGTACCCGGCGATGAGTGAGCCCGGAATATTCAATCCGGGCTAACCAGGGTGGTAACACGGCAGGCAAACGCCTCTCGTCCCTAGCGGGCGAGAGGTTTTTTGACGGGCGCCATCACCGGCCGGCTTACGGAACCGGGATTCCTGTACCTTGAATGAGGTGGGCCGTTGTCCGGCCAACCAGGGTGGTACCGCGGAAGCTCGCTGCTTTTCGTCCCTGCAGGGGAGAGCAGCGGGCTTTTTTCGTTATAATAACGTTTTTTAATGAAGGAGGAACGAGCGATGGTTGTGGTAATGAAGTTGTCGGCGGGAGAGGCAGAGGTGGCGGCGGTCCGTCAGCGCCTGGAGCAGTCCGGTTTTCAGGTGCATTTTATCCATGGGGTGAAGCGCCTGGTGATGGGCGCGGTAGGAGACGGCAGAGCGGTTCCGGGGGTACTGGGCCTTGAGGCCTTACCGGGGGTGGAGAGGGTGGTTCCAATCATGAAGCCGTACAAGCTGGTCAGCCTGGAGGCCCGGGAAGAGGGGAGCCGGGTGGGAGTAAGGGACGCTCTCTTCGGGGGGAGCAAACTGGTGGTGATTGCCGGGCCCTGCGCTGTGGAGAGCCGGGAGCAGTTGCTGGAGGCGGCATCCCAGGTGTGCAAGGCAGGGGCCGGGCTGTTGCGGGGCGGCGCCTTCAAGCCTCGCACCTCGCCCTACAGCTTCCAGGGCCTGCAGAACGACGGCCTGAGGCTGCTGGCCGAGGTCTCAGCGGAGACGGGGTTGCCCACGGTGACCGAGGTGATCGACGAGCCCAGCCTCGATCTGGCGTTGGAGTTTGTGGACATGGTGCAGATCGGGGCCAGGAACATGCAGAACTTCAGCCTGCTGCGGATGGCGGGGCGCTCCGGAAAGCCGGTCATCCTCAAGCGCGGCCTCTCCGCCACCGTCGACGAGTGGTTGATGGCGGCGGAATACATCGTCTCCGAGGGCAATGACCAGGTGGTGCTCTGCGAGCGCGGCATCCGCACCTTCGAGAACGCCACCCGCAACACCCTCGACCTCAGCGCGGTCCCCCTGGTGAAGGAACTGAGCCACCTGCCGGTGATCGTCGACCCCAGCCACGCCACCGGGGTACGGCGCCTGGTGGCGCCCATGGCCCGGGCAGCGGTGGCCGCCGGCGCTGACGGCTTGATGGTGGAGGTGCACCCGGACCCCGCCAGGGCGCTGAGCGACGGCCCCCAGTCCCTGAGTCCTGCCGAATTCTCCGTCTTGATGAAAGAGATCCGGGCGGTGGCGGCAGCAGTGGGGAGAAGCGCCTGAGGAGGTGGATATAATTGCAGACACCGGAAGACGCGATCGAGATTCAGATATGGCACGCAAGCGGGCTACTTGGTACGGGGGATGGTAAAGGGGACGATTCCCCGCCCTGCTGGAAGACACAACTGGGATTCAGATATGGCACGGAGGTGGGCTGTAATGAGTGAGTCAACATACCGGATCGGCTATCTGGGGCCGCGGGGCACCTTCTCTGAGCAGGCGGCGCGGGTGCTTCTGGACGGTCGGGAGGGTGAGTGCATGCCCAGCGATTCCCTGGAGCAGGTGCTGGGCAAGGTGGCCTCGGGCGAACTGGATGAGGGGATAGTGCCGGTGGAGAACTCCAGCGAGGGAGCGGTGGGGGCCACCCTCGACCTGCTGGCCCTGCATTATGATCTGGCGGTGCGGGGCGAGTTGGTGCTGCCTGTCTCCCACTGCTTGATGGCCCGGCCGGGGGTGAGGATAGCCCAGGTGGAGCGGGTGCTGTCCCACCCCCAGGTTCTGGCGCAATGCCGCAAATTCCTGCAGCAAAAGCTTCCCCGGGCCCTGCCCGTCGAGTGCCCCAGCACGGCTGCGGCGGCGGCCCAGGTAGCGGACTGCAACAACCCCTGGGCGGCGCTTGGCTACAGCCTTGCGGCAGATAATTACGGCTTGGCGGTGCTCGAGCCCGAGGCCAACGACTGCCCGGAAAACTCTACCCGCTTCTGGGTCATCGGCCGGGAGCCGCTTAGCAGCCCAGGCGCCGGCGCCAAGACCTCCATCGTCTTCAGTATCAGGGACCGGCCCGGCGCCCTGTACCACATCCTCGGAGAGTTTGCCAGGCGCGGCCTCAACCTGACCCGCATCGAGTCCCGGCCGGCCAAGAAGAGGCTGGGCGACTACCTGTTCTTCATCGATTTCATGGGTCCCACCGGTTTGCCACAGGTGCAGGATGCCCTGGCGGGAGTCGGTTTCCGGACCCTGTTCCTCAAGGTGCTGGGATCATACCCGTGTTTGAACCCGGAAGTGGTTGACGCCGGCTAGCTTTAAACAGTATAATTATGACATCAGAAAATAGCAATCCTTTCGTCTCTGAGCGAAAGGATTTGCTTTGTTCGGGAGTGCGTGAAGATTGGAACTCAAAGTCTACAACACTTTGACCAGGAAAAAAGAACAGTTTGTGCCGAGGCAACCCCATCATGTCAGGATGTATGTCTGCGGGCCGACAACCTATAACTTCATCCATCTGGGCAACGCCCGCGCCCTGGTGGTGTTCGACACCATCAGGCAATATCTGATCTACCGGGGTTTCCGGGTTACCTACGTCCAGAATTTCACGGACATCGACGACAAGATCATCAACCGGGCTGCGGAGGAGGGGGAAGATCCCTCTGCCCTGGCCGCCCGGTACACCCGGGAGTACTTCCGGGACGCAGACGCTCTCCGGGTGATGCGTGCGGACGTCCATCCCAAGGCCACCGAGCACATCGAGGAGATGCAGGAGATGGTGCGCGGCCTGCTGGCCAGGCAAGTGGCCTACACCCTCGACGGGGATGTCTATTTCTCGGTCCGCAAGTGCCCCGGGTACGGCAAGCTGTCCGGGCGCACCCTGGAAGAGATGCGGGCCGGGGCGCGGGTAGAGGTTGACGAGCGCAAACAGGACCCGCTGGACTTTGTGCTCTGGAAGGCTGCCAAGCCGGGCGAACCGTACTGGGACAGCCCCTGGGGACCGGGCCGGCCGGGCTGGCACTTGGAGTGCTCGGTGATGTCGATCAAGTACCTGGGATTCGGGTTCGACATCCATGGCGGTGGCAGCGACCTGATCTTTCCCCATCACGAGAACGAGATCGCCCAGGCGGAGGCCTACCAGGGGGACTCTCCCTTTGCCCGTTACTGGTTGCACAACGGTTTTGTGACTGTGAACGAGGAGAAGATGTCCAAATCACTGGGCAACTTCTTCATCGTCCGGGACCTGCTGCAGGCATGGCCGCCGGAGGTGCTGCGCTTCTTCCTGCTGTCGACTCACTACCGCAGCCCCCTGGACTACGGCGCCGAGGCCCTGGACCTGGCCCGCCGCAGTTTCAGCCGCCTGCGCAACACCCTGGAGTTGATCGATGAGATCACCGGGGGGCATGACGTGGTGCCTGCCGGCAGGCTCTCCAGGGAAGCGGGGGACTTTCGCCACCTGGTGCTGGCCCGGGTGGCGGAGTTCGAGGATGCCATGGACGACGACTTCAACACCGCACTTGCCCTGGCCGCCCTGTTCAACCTTGGCCGGGATGTCAACAGCTTCATCAACCGGGACGATTTCGTCCAGACCCCGGCGGTGGTGCACATTCTGATCCACGTCAGCCGCTACTTCAATTCACTGCTGGGTGTGCTCGGCCTGATTCCCGGAGAGGGCCGGGACCTGGGAGGGGAGTACGCCGCCCAGTTGCTGCAGGTCATCACCGATCTGGCGCCGGGTGACCGGAACCTGCTGCCGGAAGGACTGCCCACCGAACCCAGGGCGCTGCTGGACCTGCTGCTGCAGGCGCGGGAGGCGGCACGAAAGCAGAAGAACTACCGTCTGGCCGACCGGTTGCGGGACGAGCTGCGGGAGATGGGGATCCTGATCGAGGATACGTCCCGGGGAGTGCGCTGGCGTTTGGTGTAATGAGAAGTGAGAAGCGAGCGGGTGCCCAGCACTCAAACTGAGGTTTTGCATTGCAATATATTGTGTCAGGAATATCCGTTGAGTGCTGGGCTCGGAAGTGAGATATGGAAGGTATTGGCAGGCTCTGAGCTTCGCTCGGGCTGAAAGCACGCCTGCACTTCAGCTCCGCCAATACCTACAAGATCCCACTTCTAACCTCTCACCTCACACTTCCCAATAAGGCTGGTGAGCAGTATGCATGTGGAACTGGTAGCCTATACCCCGGAGCCGGAAGCGACCGTCGCCCTGGCGGCGCGCCTCTGCTATTCCGCCCGGGGGGTCACCGAACTGAGAGACAACCTGAGCCGCAGCGAGGTTGATTCGCTGCTGCGGCACCTGGTGGCGGTGGGACACCTCTCTCCCACCGAGCATGCCAGCTTCACCTTTGCCATCGCAGGGATCAGCCGCGCCCTGTCGCACCAACTGGTGCGCCACCGGATTGCCTCCTATTCCCAGAAGTCCCAGCGCTACGTGGACGAGAAGGATTTCACGTACGTCACACCGCCGTCTATCGCTGCCAACCCTGAGGCCGCGGCGGTGTTTCACGCCCAGGTTGCCCTCATTCAAAATGCCTACCGGGAACTGGCAAGGATGGTGCCCCGGGAGGACGCCCGCTACCTGCTGCCCAACGCCACGGAGACCCAGTTGGTCTGTACCCTCAACGCCCGCTCGCTGTACAACTTCTTCCGCCTGCGCTGCTGCCGGCGCGCTCAGTGGGAGATCCGGGACCTGGCATATATGATGAGGGACGAGGTGCGGCGGGTGGCGCCGGTGCTGTTTGCCCTGGCGGGACCCTCCTGCGAGACCGAGGGGATCTGCTGGGAGGGGAAATTCTCCTGCGGGCGGGCGGACGACGTCAGGCGCCGGTCAGTGCCCGAGGGCGGAGAGGCAAATGATGAACGGACAACATAGGGTCGTAACGCCGTTCGGGAGGCCCTACGGGCAGCATAAAAGGAACTTGCTTGCTGATAGCTAGTGCTGAATCAGAGACCCGGGCAGTGGATTCTAAACCGTTCTTGACAGGAAACACACTTTAAAAGGCAGGTGCTGAAAGCTTTTAGTGCCTGTTACCGCAAAACCGCATGCCTGGTACCAGTGCTTTAGAACAGTGTGATCATCGATGATCCCGATCGATACCGTTGACCCACCCGCGTGCTTCACGTGTTCACATGCAAAATCGATCATCGCTCTCCCGAATCCCCTGTGCCTATACTCGGGAAGCACGGCCAACTTCTCCAGATAGAATACATTTTCGTCCGCCCGCTCGACGGCGACGAAACCGGTCTGGACTCCGCCCTCAAAGAGCCCGAACATGGCTATGCCCCTGTCTCTCATTTTCAACAGATCGGCAAGCTTGATAAAAGCGGCATTGGTAGGCGCGTTTTCAGGCGTCAGATTGAATTCCCCGGCCACTGTCAGAAAAGAGCTTCTTATTATATTAACACTTGTTTCCAGCTCTTGGTCTGCGGATATGCTTCTAATGACGATGCTCATCTTTAACTGGCGCGGAAAGCGCCGCTCCCTCTTTCGTAGATTAATGAGGAAACAGTAGTTAAGGACTGGGGTACACGTTTTTTCCGGCACCCTGCCGGATCCTACGCCCCTCAGGCACCGCCGTCAAAGCCGACGGTTACTTTGCCACCGTCCACGATTACCGGCACCTTGCGGACTCCGGCCAGCCTTGCCAGTTCATCAATTTTATCCGGATTGTTGGAGACGTTGATTTCGGTAAATGCCAGACCCTGTTTTTTAAGAGACTCCCTTGCCGCCTTGCAGTAAGGACAGCCATTTTTGGTATAGATGGTCACGGCCATAGCGATTCCCTCCTTGATTTTTAGGTTCAAGCCTTTGATTATTTTCTACATTTTGTATGGATATCCTTCTCAATCCAAATCGTTTGTGCGGAGAAAAGCCACATCTTATGGCCGTTCCCAATTCTAATGTTATAATTGTTAGTAAGGAGGCATCCGATGGACGAAACCATTTGGGGTCGTAATGCTGTCTGGGAGGCCCTGCGGGCCGGCTGTCCGGTGAACAAGATCCTGATCGCCCGGGGCGCCCACGGCAAGATCAGGGAGATCATGGACCGCGCCCGGGAGGTCCGGGTGCCGGTGCAGTTGGTGGACCGGGAGGTACTGGACAAGCTTGCCGGTGGCGCCGGGCACCAGGGGGTCTTTGCCTACCTGAGTCCCAAGGGCTATGTGACGCTGGATGAGTTGCTGGAACAGGTTCAGGGGCAGCAGGAGGACCCTCTGCTGCTCGTTCTGGCCGGCTGGGAGGACCCCCGGAACTTTGGCGCCATGGTTCGCAGCGCCGAAGCTGCGGGAGTCCGGGGAGTGATCATCCCGGAGCGCCGGGCGGTACCCCTGACCGGGGTGGTGGCCAAGGCTTCGGCCGGAGCGTTGGAGCACCTGCCGATCAGCCGGGTGGGCAACCTGAGCAGGACTCTGGAACAGTTGAAGGGGTCGGGGTTCTGGGTCGTCGGCGCCGCTGCCGGCGCGGCGAAAGCTTACTATGAGGCCGACCTGACAGGCCCCCTGGCCCTGGTGATCGGCGGTGAGGGCAAGGGGCTCGGCCACCTGGAGCAGACCTGCGATCTCCTGGTGCGCATCCCCATGACCGGCCGCACCGGTTCTCTGAATGCGGCGGTGGCGGGCTCCATAGTGCTTTTTGACATCCGGCGGCAGCGGACGGTGAAAGGCTGAACGGTACGGGTGCTTGAGGGAACTTTTGGAGAGTTGGTGCCGCCGGAAACATGCTGCTTCAACCATCCCGGACCAAGTTGGTGGCTGGTGTTCGGTGGTCAGTTGTTAGAAAAAAGACCTGCATGCGAATTCCCACGGCCAACGGCTCACGACCAGATCAGAGGCGTCCAGGGCATAGCCCTGCGCCGCTTGGGTTCGGAGCCACTCTGCAAAGGCGCTTGCGAACCAGCCCAACCGGACATGAGAGGAATCCGGCGCGGAAGATCTTGGCCGGAATTATACCTTGACAACCATCACTGCTTTACGTATAATTTGCTTGATTGTGCGGACAAGCACAGACAAGCAGCTCAAAGCCCCCCTGTTATAAATCATTTCATCCGGGCACTTCATCTGCTATTGCCCTCCGAAGCTGTTTTTGCAAGGGGTGCTAATGATTAGTAAAAACTGCATAATGTTACAGGTTCACACCCATCAAAATGCTCACGGAGGCGATGTTTACACAATGAACAGTCTCGCGCAGCAGGAGGTATTTGAATCATACCTTTACATGCCGGACGAAGATGCTGTAGAACTAGCCAAAGATGGGGATGCGGTCGCCGAAGAGCACCTGATCAACAAGTATAAGAATTTTGTCCGTGCCAAGGCGAGGTCCTACTTTCTGATCGGTGCTGACCGCGAAGACATTATTCAAGAAGGAATGATCGGTCTTTTTAAAGCGATTCGGGATTTCCGGTGCGATAAGCTTTCCTCTTTCAGAGCGTTTGCGGAACTATGCATTACCCGGCAGATCATCACCGCCATCAAAACGGCGACCCGCCAGAAGCACATTCCCCTCAACTCTTACGTATCATTGAATAAGCCGATCTACGACGAGGATTCGGACCGCACCCTGCTGGACGTCATCTCCGGGACCACCATCAGTGACCCGGAGGAGTTGATCATCAGCCGCGAGGAGTTCGTCGACATCGAGGAGAAGATGGGGGAGATCCTCAGCTCTCTCGAATGGAAGGTGCTGATGTCGTACCTCGAGGGCAAATCCTACCAGGAGATGGCCTGCGAGTTGAAGCGCCACGTGAAGTCGATCGACAATGCCCTGCAGCGGGTGAAGCGGAAGCTGGAGCGCTACCTGGAAAAAAGAGAGCACTAAAAAAGGGCGTCAAATTACGGTTCCAGCAAGCTTGATCTCCCCACCGAACCGTTGTATAATACAATTTGTCTTGACCGAAGGCCGGCGTAGCTCAGTTGGCAGAGCATACGACTTGTAATCGTAAGGTTGTGGGTTCAAGTCCCACCGCCGGCTCCAGTTATTTGATGCACTGATGGCCGCACGCTAGTGACTTCAGTCGTGAGTTAGGCGAGCGAATATTTGTTTGCTTTTATGCTTACCTTCTGGTATAATAGTCCAGGGGAATGATCTGGTGACAACCAAGCTAGATCAAAATTCCTGAACCGCAGGAACTGCGGGGATAGCCTGTGTCAGGAACGAGTGGTTGGAGTCACAGGAATCTCGTGACTTCAGTCATGAGAGGTTCAAAAGAACTTTAGATGGATAGTAGTTGGAGGGGTGCCCGAGTGGTTAAAGGGGGCGGACTGTAAATCCGTTGGCTCAGCCTACGAAGGTTCAAATCCTTCCCCCTCCACCATTTACACCGCGGGGTGGAGCAGTTGGTAGCTCGTCGGGCTCATAACCCGAAGGTTGCCGGAAAAAGTCTTAACCCCGTTTAAGCCTAATCCGTTAACCCTCAATTAGACTATTCAGGTACAACGGAATTCCTTCGCTGCTTACTTACGCAACACAAGCAGAGGAGGGATTTTTCTATGTACTGGAAGGAATGTTTAGAAGAATTCTTGGCGCTCAAGCAGGCACAGGGGCTATGCCCACCGGAATGGGAGATGCCGGCCTTCCACAGATACTGCCGGAACCGCACATAGATCGTGCTCTGGGCATAACAGCCTCCGTGGAACCCGGGGAAATAGTAGGAATCAAGGGAACCCGATTTGTGCATTGTCCTGCTGTACTCCCGGCACCGCTCCGTAAGGGGCGGATTAACAAAGTCTGTAAAAGGGGCGGGGGCTAAAATCCCCGCCCTAAACTTTACGGGGATATACCC
>JBEKFU010000020.1:0-26222 GCA_050013155.1 Thermacetogeniaceae bacterium
CAGCACAATCGGTTTCCCGAGAGCACCGCTATCCAAGCTACGGGGCTTTGACTGTTACCCCGGCAGGACTAACTCCTGCTGAACTCGCCAGCCTAGGCTGGACATACCAACTTTCTCACATAAAAGACCTTCAGGATGGCTAAAATGAAGATGAATTTCACAGGGAGGTCAACCAAAATGGCAAAAGGCAGCAAGGAAGATAATTTCCTCATCGCCGCTCTCACTGAAGAGGAGATCAAGAAGCTGATCGAAGTTGAGCAATTCCTCAACCGCAACCGGGGACGCTCCCGCAAAGAGGCGGTATACCTGGTCGCCTATTCCCAGCAATGATTTAACCTGTTCTGTGGTGGAACGGCCCGAAATCACGCCTGATTGAGGATACCCCCACTTCAAAAGTGGGGGTATTATTACATTCTCCTGATGAACAGCGATTCCACCAACCGCATCAACCGTGTCCCAAAGAACTCCCGCCTGCTGATCGGGGTCACCAGGATCGTCAACAGGCCCATCCTGTTGCCCCCCAGAATGTCAGTGAAGAGTTGGTCTCCGATCACCGCCGTCTGCCCGGGAGCCGTGCCCATGATCTCCATGGCCTTCCTGAAGCTGCGGCGTCTCGGTTTCTGGGCCTTGGCAACGAACGGGATGCCCGCCTTGTCAGCCACATCCCGGGCGCGCCGGGCAGAGTTGTTGGACACAAAGCAGAGCCGGATACCCTCCCGCCCTGCCTGCTCCAACCATGCAGCAGCGCCATCCGGCAGGACGGGGCTGTGCCACTCCGTCAGGGTGTTGTCAATGTCAATAACGATCCCCCTGATACCCATCCGCGACAATTCGGGCAGGGATATATCCAGTATGGAGCCGTAGATGCGCCCGGGGCGCAGCAGGTCAAAGTTCATCATCGGGCCCACCCCGCATATTCTCTCTCTTGTCCGAAACCCGGCGGCTCCCCTGCCGGCTGCCCCTGAGCCTCAGTTCGCGTTCCACGGCGCTGATGACCTGAGCCTTTCCTTCCGGCCAGCGCGGGGCCAACAGCAGGCTGTCATCGAGCACGTCGCCCATCAGGCGGTGGATGGTGATGTCGGGGCGCAGCCTTTCCAAGAAATCGCAGACCAACTGCAGGTATTGGCCGAGGTCCAGCGGCTCCACCTGGCCGCACCGGTACATGGCCTCCAGGGGAGTGCCGGCAATTACCTGGAGATGGTGAATCTTAACACCCTGCACCGGCTGGGAACTCAAAAAATCAGCCGTCTCCAACATCTCCCGGCGCCCCTCGCCGGGCAGACCCAGGATCACGTGGGCGCACACGTAAAACCCCCTGCCGCTGCTCCTGGCTGCCGCATCCTCAAAAGCCGCCCTGGTATGACCCCGCCTGATCACGGCCAGGGTGCGGTCGTGGGCTGATTGCAGCCCCAGTTCCAGCCACAGGTGCCACCGCCGGGCATACTCCGCCAGCATGTCCAACACCGGACCTGGTACGCAGTCAGGCCGGGTGGCAATGCACAGCCCGACCACGTCCGGCTCCGCCAGGGCTATATCGTAGAGCGTCCGCAGCTTGTCAACCGGGGCATAGGTATTTGTGTACGACTGAAAGTAGACCAGGAACTTGCACTGCTTACCACGACCGGGGGCAGCCTTGCCGGCCCGGATCTGTTCCGTTAAAGACGCCGGCGACTCCTGCAGCGCCGGGCTGAAGCTCGGATTCCAGCAAAAGATGCAGCCTTCCCGGCCCACCCGGCCATCGCGGTTGGGACAGTCAAAGCCGGCATGCACTGGAATTTTGATGACGCGGCACCCGAACCGCTCCCGTAAAAACTCGCTCAAGGGATAATATGGCCGCTGCAATTGGTTCAACTCTTCCGGACCCACCGTATTGACGTTTTTACCATATCGGCGCTGGCCGCCTCCGCCCCTATCTCTGCCAGGCGCAGCAAGGCGTTAGCGTTTCCAATCCATTGACGCTGGCAGCAGGCATTCGTCCTGATAACAGTAGCATATCGACCCACTTTTAGCAATGACAGCCTGCCATGCAAAGAGGCCGGATGCAAGGGGCCGGTATTAGCCTAGTTGCCATCGGAAAGTTCCGTCAACAGCCTCCTGATCGCTCTTTTCTCAAGCCGGGACACGTAGCTTCTGGATATTCCCAGCAACCGGGCGATCTCCCGCTGGGTCTGCCGCAGCCCGCCAAACAACCCGTACCTCAGCTCCAGCACCTTGCGCTCGCGCTTGCTCAAGTTTTTTACTTTTTCCAGCAGGCGCCGCTCCTCGAAGAAGTTTTCCACCATCTCCGAGACAGCCTCCGAATTGGTTCCCAGCACGTCAAGCAGGGTCACCTCGTTCCCCTCCTTGTCCGTCCCGATCGGATCGTAGAGCGATACCTCGCCCCTGTTCTTCTTGGCGGCGCGCAGAAACATCAGGATCTCGTTCTCGATACACCTGGACGCATATGTGGCCAGCTTCGTCCCTTTATCCAGGTTGAAGGTGTTGATCGCCTTGATCAGCCCGATGGTGCCGATGGAGATCAGATCGTCGATATCCTCGCCGGTAGCGTCAAATTTTTTTATGATATGGGCGACCAGGCGTAGGTTGTGCTCTATCAGTATGTTGCGGGCTTCCTCGTCACCCTGTTTCAAAAGCTGCAGGCAACTGGATTCCTCGGTTTCCGAGAGCGGCTGGGGGAACACATTGTTGCTGATAGAACAAGCAATGCGTCTTATGTCGCAGTTATAATAACTGTACTAAAAATAAAGCAGACTTCTTGTTGGCATTCAAAACGGCTCAGGCTTTTTCTCATTCTTTAATATTCTCTTCCTGTTTGAGCTATATATGATCCTAAAACAGGCGTAGTGATGCTAAACGTCTGTGCTGGTGCTTGTTCATCAGTTCCTGCTGTCTGAAAAATAATTGCCTGTGGGGTTTGGGGTAGGTGTCCCGTCCTCAATGTCATGTTTTTGCAGCCAGCCGCCCTCAACCCGGGATATGGCCACAGGAGCAATTGGTAATGTCAGTGATCTGGGTGGCTCCAACACCATAGAGATCCTCGCTCTTGCCCCTCACGGCAATCCAGTTGATCAGGCCCCACATCTCGTCGTCGGAGAACTGGCTGAAGTCGGTCTCGGATACCGCTTCGGGGTCTACCTCGCCATTAAGGATCAGAGTCTTGCCAAGCCTGAACTCCTTCACCGTGAAGTAATATTCCTCACCGCCGATGCTCACCTTGTTGCCCTCTCTTTTCAGCTCATCCTTGACAAACTTCAACAACTGCACCACTCCGGGCTTTCCCATCTTGGTGAAGTTGTCGATCTTGATGTCCAGGACCTCCTCCCTGGCCGTCAACACAAAGCTCGCCGAGCTGCTGTTGGTTACAAAATCGATTCTGATCTTCAAAACGCTCAACCTCCCTTTTGATTATTGTCATGGAGACCCCCCGCTCTGCCACACGCGTTTAGAGGGCACCCGGCCATGCATCCGACTCTTGCCCCTGACTTCTGCTCAAAGCAGGTCACATAAGAACAGTTCCCCGAAAAACGGACACCGTCCCCGGCAGCCCATACTTCTATCGCAGTCGGGACAACCGGACTTGCCGGTACTGGTGACGTGACTGCGGTAGGCTGCAAACCTATCCTGCCAGATCTCCTGAAAATCGAGCCGCCGTAGATCAAACTTGAACCGGTCGTCGTTGCAGAAGGAACAGGGCATCACCTTCAGGTTTTCGTCGATATAGACGGAAAAGAAACCGCATTCGCAACTGTCGATCACCACCTCGTCTACTTTGGTGGCCTTCAGCAAGCCGGGCACGAGGCAGGCATCGCAACCGATCTTGATGGCCGTTGCCGGCCGGTCGATCATCCCGAGAAACTTCTTTAGGCCGGTAGAAGATCTGATGACGCCGCTGCCGTCCGCCCGGCCCAGCGGCTTATAGGTCAAGAAGATCACGGCGTTGAACGGCCGGAGGTACTCGTCATGCTCTCCCATCAGGATGGCGGTGGCAGTGCCCAGGGTCTGCTCCGAAACCACGTAATGGATGTTGCACCTGACGCCCCCGGCTTTCAGGTCCGCACCCAGCCTGGCCAGGTCCTGCAGGGAGAGATCCTCCCGGTACGGATCCCAGGAAACGGCCACCGCACCGCAGTAGGCCTTGGTGGCGGCGACGTTTGACTGGTTGAAATACTTGCCGCAGGTGGTGTAGTTGGGGATGACCCCGTACTCCTCCCTGGCCATCTTCAGCATGGCGGTGAAATCGGGGTGCAGCAGCGGCTCGCCGCCGCCGAGGGCGACCTGGAAGATGCTCCCGTACGTCTTGCTGGTAAGCTGTTCGAGGACAAACCTGAACTCATCGAGGGGCATGAACCTGCCGCCGGTGTCGCTCGACCGGTAGCAGTACCGGCATCCGTTGGTGCAATAGTTGGAGACAGAGATGTCTGCCAGTTCCGGCCAGGGAGCCATTATGGGGTTGGCGCCGGGGTTGGCGCCCCATCTGAAGGTAACCCCCGTTTCCGGGATGCCGACAAAATTGTATCTATCAAAATGTTTTCTGATCATCTTGCGCCATCCTTTATAAAGTAGTTTCAAAGCTCCTACGGGTAATGCCCGGCCTCGTCCGCATTTCAGCATCCGCCCAAGGTGTTTCTACGACCACCACCACGGCTCACAGAGCTTTGCTCCCGGTGACACCTCAAGCACGCTTGACAGACATGCAGCAGCTCTTGCCGGAACCTGAGCACACGGGTTTGCCCGCCCAGCGAGTCCGCCACCAGATGCACTTTCATCTAAGGCCTAATCTGCACCCAGACAAGCACGAGTGTGGCAGCCACAAAAGACAGCATCAGCACATAATCTGCCGGGTTCAGCTTCAGCCGCCTCAGGTAGGTGCGCTGCGGGTAAGCCCGGAAACCCCGTGCCTCCATGGCCTCCGACAGTTGCTGGGCCTTGATCAGCGCCCCATATACCACTGGAAAAAACAAGCGGCGATAAATCCCGATTTTCCGCCCCCAGGGCACTTGTTTCAAGTCAACTCCCCGCAACTGGATTGCATTGACCACATTGATCAGCTCTTCCCGGAAGACAGGCAAAAAGCGGATCGCTATCGAGACCATAAAAGCAATCTCGTAGGGAACTTTCCACTGCACCAGCCCCAGGACAAAATCCCGGGAACTGGCCGTAGTCAACAGAACGGCGGCGGCGATGACCACCCCCAGGCGCAGGACAACACCGGCTCCCGCCGCCAGGCCGCCGCCAGTGATCAGGGGCACCCGTCCCACCGCCAGCAGCACCGCCCCGCCCCGCACAAAGAACGCCTGCACGAGAAACAGCACCAAGAACAGGGGCATGCACGGCCTCAGGTACCCCCAGACAGCACCGGCATCGACCCTGAACATCATCAGCAGCAGCAGCGTACAGGCCAGCAGCAGCAGCAACCGCCCCGGGGTGCTGTAGATGACAGCCAGCGTGGTGATACAGACGATCATCACCAGTTTGGTCCGGGGGTCAAGCTGCATGGCCACGGTCTCCCCCGCTGTCCTCCCGGATGCGGCCGCTTTCCAGTCCGATGACCCGTGTGGCCACCCTCCTGACAAAGTCTGCATCGTGGCTGACAAAAACTACTCCCCGGCCCAGGCTGACAACTTTTTGGAGGTAATCGCTCAGCAGCCTTTTGCGGTAAGCATCAAGACCTGCAGTCGGCTCGTCCATAACCAGAAAACTGGGCTCGTTGGCCAGCACGGCAGCAATCGCCAGGCGCTGCCTCTCCCCGCGGCTCAGGTGCAGGGGGAAGACATCTCGATAAGAAGCCAGTTGAAAATAGTCCAGGTAGAACGCCACTCTCTCCCCGATCACCTCCTGCTCCCAACCCAGGCACTGCAGCCCGAATCCGATCTCTTCCGCCGCCGTATTACAGAACAACTGCTGATTGGGGTTCTGAAAAACGTAGCCGATGCGGCGCCCGATCCCGGCCAGTGAATATGACCGCAGAGGCCGGTTCTCCAGGCGAATCTCCCCGGCATCCGGCCGCAGGATCCCCACCATCAGCTTGGTCAGGGTAGTCTTGCCGCTGCCATTGGGCCCAATCACAGCCGTTATCCCACCCCGGTCGAATGCCAGGTCGATCCCCGCCACCGCGGGCCTCCCACACTGGCGGTAGGTATAGGTGACCTGGTTCAGTTCTAAAAATGCCACTGTTCATCCTCCGCTTCAAAGTCCTATCGTAGTCAATGAGCTGCCCGGCTTCCGCTCTGTTCAGAATTTGGTTTAAAAAATCAACCGTCTTGTCGCCAACCAATCCCGGTCGGCGAGGATCGCCTCTGCCCTGTCCAAACGGGATATCGCCCCATTATCCAGCACCAGCATCCGGTCGGCGAAGGCCACGCTCTCCAGGTCATGCTCCACGACGATGATGGTCTTCCCCTGGCAGCGCAACGTTTCCAGGGTATCCGCCACCATCTTCCTGCCCCCGGTATCGAGCCCGGAAATCACCTCGTCCAGCACTAGCACCGGTGGATCGAGAGCCAGCACCGCCGCCAGGGCTACCAGGTGCTGCTCGCCACCGGAAAGCCGGTTGGGGTTCGCATTCCTGAAGGCCTCGATTCCCAGGAGAGTGACTGCCTGGTTAACCCGTTCCCGGATGCGGCCGGGGGGCAGGCACAAATTTTCCGGGGCGAAGGCGATCTCGTCCTCCACTGTGGGGGAGAAGAGTTGGGTATCGGGATCCTGGAACACCAGCCCCACCTCCAGCGCTAGGCTGGCAACCCTGTGCTCCCTGGTGTCCTTGCCGTTGACCAGCACCAACCCGGACATCTCCCCGCCCCTGCTGTGGGGAATGATCCCGTTCAGGCAAAGGCAGAGGGTGCTCTTGCCACAGCCGCTCAGGCCGGTCACCGCCACTATCTCTCCAGGAGTTGCCTGAAAGCTGATCCTGTTCAGCACGTCCGGTCCATCCGGCCAGTACCTGAATGTCAGATCACACACCACCACTGCATCCATCGCCTCATCCACCCCCTGCCTGCCTGGTTTTTTCAACAACTGGACGGACATTTCGAACGGTCATGGACACCCCATTCCTGCCTGTCCGGCCTTTCCCTTTTTCAGCCGCCACAACTGCTTCACAATCTCCCAGGCCAGGAGCCCGCCCAGTCCCCCCGACAGGGCCGCCACCGCCAGGCTCAGCGCCAGGGGAAGCAAAGGGAGACGGAAGTAGACGAAGTTTACCATGGCAGTACCGGCAACATTGGCCAGCAGGCCCGCCAGAAAGGAACAGGGGGCGCAGCAGGCGCGATGGCCGCAGACGAGCAGGCCAAGGTCGGCTATGATCCCGGGCATGGTATAGGTCACCAGGCTCATGGCCCCGTGCGAACCGATGATGCCCGTCCCCATCACCAGGAAGGCCTGCACTATGCCGATCAGGGTGGCCGTGCCCCTCTTGCCGGTGATGCCGGCCCCCAGGACGAGCCACATCATGTACAGCCCGCCGGCCACCGCTCCCGAGGGCATGAACAGCGGCCCGGTGATGATCTGAACCAGGGGATAGATCACCGGATGGGTGGCTACCCCCAGGGCCGACAGCATAGCGATGATGATCAGATCAAACAGGGTGAACCGGTCCAGGAACCTGCGCCACATGCTTCTTGCCACCTCGATACACAATCTCTGCTCCGATCACTCATCACTCATCACTCATCACTCATCACTCATCACTCATCACTCATCACTCATCACTCTTATGGTTGACATCCCAAGTCATCACGCCTTCAACAAACTGCCTCTCTTGATAAAAATGGCCATCCGGAAACATCTCATCGACTGCCCTGCCAATCTCATCCCGGACTGCCTCTGTGACCTCCAAGTAGGGCGCCATGGCCGTGGCCAGTCCGTCGACAGCCTCTGGGCGGGGTATCTCCCGCCTGGTACTCATGCGCTTCAACTCCAGCGATGGGCCATAGCCCCAGGCGTGCAGCAGGTGAAAAACATAGAAGATATCCGCAGGTATCGGAGGCATTTCGGTTTGAAACAGGTGCCGCCAGACCTCCTCCTGGGCCGGATCGTCGCACCAGGCAAGCCCATTGTAGTAACAGCCGCCATGTGATGCCGCCAACATCTTTCTCAGGGTCGCCGCGTCGTTGATCCCGGGCGTCATGGCGGCCAGGACGAGGCCGAAGCGCTCTTGCCAGCCTCTTTCTTGCAAGTTCACCTCTTCCCAGGTTGCACAGACAGTCTCGATGTTGGCGATCCCGGCAGCGTCTGCCCGTTGCTGCAGCATAGCCAGCATCCTGGGTGACGGATCCAGCGCCACCACCCGCTTGACCCGCCCGGCCAGCGGCAGCGCATAATTTCCGGGGCCGCACCCGATGTCCAGCACCTCGATGTCAGGCTGCAAAAAGTTACACCGGTCAAACATCGATATGATCCCGTCCTGCCTCCGGCGCCAGGCCTCGTTCCCGGTCTGGTTGACGAAGCCTTCAGCCCTCCGGTCCCACCATTGTCGTCCCGATCTCTCCGGCTGCTGCGCTCCGTAGAGGGAGCGGCCCCGTTCTTCCTGCCAGGCCTTCTCCCAGTATTTCGCATCTCTCCAGGGTATGACGCTCCATCCAAAACCACCGGGAGCATCAACAGCGATCATTGCGCCCACCCCCATTCTTCGGCAGATAATGTCCGCGACCCCATGAACCCAGACGCCTGCCATAAACTAAGAACTCGTTGATAAAAAGGCGGCTCGAAGTCGATTCTCCAAAGCCGCCATTTTTGGTTGATCCCGTCGGATGATGCTTTTGCATATTCAGAAAACTGACTCTAGCCAAGTTCGTTTTCTCAATAGCCCTTCCTGAGGAGGCATTCCAGGGGGATCCATGGGGGCATTCCCCTAAATAAGGTGTGTCCCCATGATCCCGTCCTTCATCGCTATTATTTGCCTAATACGCTGAGCATCTTGTAAACCATCGCCGCTGCCTGGGCCCTGGTGGCGTTATCGTTGGGGGCAAGCGTATCTGCGGTCATCCCGCTGACAATGCCTGCCTTGACGGCTTCGGCCATTCCAGACACGGCCCAACTGCTGACCGCCGATCTGTCGCTGAAAGCGCTCAGTTCGGTTCCGTCAGTGGCAGGAGCATTGATTCCCAGGGCTTTGGCCACCATCACGGCCATCTGCTCCCTGGTGATCAGGGCATTTGGAACAAACAGGTTATCGCCCATGCCGGATACCAGGCCGTCATAAACGGCGGCGTTCACGGAGCCATAGTACCAAGCATCTGCTGTAACATCCGTAAACTGGCCGATTGTTCCGGTAGTGCTCAGGCCGAGGGCTTTAACCAGCATGGTGGCAAACTCTGCCCTGGTGATGGAGGCGCCCGGCTTGAAGGTGCCGTCCGGATAACCGGAGACAATCCCCTTGCCGCTCAGGCTGCTGATGGCAGCGGAGCCCCAGTAGGCAGCGGAGACATCGGAGAACGCTGGCGCTGAAGCCGTCGGGGACGCCGCTTCATTGGCCAGCACGGCGTATTCGGTGAAGTGGTTGACGGTTACGGAGATGGTATTGCCGGAGACTGTGCCGCCCAGGTTAACCCACCGCCCCTTCGATTCATCGTAGTAGTAGACGGCCGGGGTTTCTCCGGCGGGCACTTTACCGGGATCGAAGGTGAAGGTCAGGGTGACCGGGCTGTTGAAGGTGTAGGTCTCCGAGCCACCCACGGTGAAATCGTAGGCAACACCAAGGAAGGTGAACCCGGACGGTGTGGCCGGCGGGCTGCTCGCCTGCTGGACATCGACTGCTACTGTCGAGGTTCCTTGAATGGCATTGGCCGGGATGCTGAGCGTGACGCCGCCGTTCTGGCTGGTGACGCTGCCGCCTGCTCCAGGAGTGACATTGGCAACTCCGGTGGTGCTGGTCGTGGCTGTAGTAGAAAGCGGTGCTCCGCCGCCCCCACCGCCACCGCTTGAGGCCGCTGCAACAGTGAAGGCGCTCGCCGCCACAGCCGTGCCGCCCTGATAGCTCACGCTGATGACCACGCTCTGGGAGGAGGTGGTGGTGGCCACCTGGGGCACGGTCAGGGTCACCGTCGCCCCACTGGTGCCGATGTTGGTCGGGGTGACGCTGGTGGCGGTGGCGCCGTTGATGGACTGGGTCACGGTGAAATTACCAATGGCCGGTGTCGTTGCGGGGGTGGCGCTCAGGGTCACCGTCACGGTGCCGTTGACGGCGCTGACGGACTGGATGACCGGGCTGGCAGCCCCTGAGTTGATGTCGCTGCCAGTCAGGGTGATCTGGTCAAACTTGACCACCTCGTTGGACACGTTCAGCTCGTAGACTCCAACGTACATGCCGGCAGACACCCCTGTGATGTCGCTACCCGAAGTGTAGCTGTCGGCCGCTCCGGTGGGGAGCGTATCGCCCACGTTCGGCGTGGGAATGCTGCTGGCGGAGACCAGGTACCCCAGGTGGTCGCCGCTGATGCTCAGTGTCGCCGTGACCGCCGTGGCGCCGCTCACGCTGCCAGGTGCTGCCGTTGCCGCCAGGGACGGGGCCGGATCGTAGGTAACGTCGATGTTTTCGAGATCATAAACAGAGTTGTGCTTGTTATTCCCATCTGATACACCGGTTTGGCCGTAGAATAACCGCAAGCCGTCGTTGCTGGTGCTCAACTGGGAATAATTCGTCGTGATGCCCTCGTAATCCTCGGCGCCGATAGACGGATACACCTGCACCGGGCTGCCGCTGCTGGGATAGTAGTAGCCCGTCTGGCACAGTGTATAGTTCGTTATTAACCCCGGACTGTAACCATCGCTGCCGGTAAATGTGGCGCTCACATCCTGCGCCTCACTGTAAGTCAAGTTCGTGTAGGCTGCCAGAATGCTCGCCAGCGGAGCCCCCAATGAGGTGTAAAGCCACGGTTGATTATTTTTTTCCGTAGAAGAGTAGTAACTGAGGGAGTTCGCCGGATTCAAAGCGAGCACTTGGGCGTCGGTCACAATAGTTGTTGTTCCACCATTCACACTGATCGTCATAAAAGTAGTCGGGCCGTTGGCGTCACTGCTGGTGCCTGTCACCGTCACGTCGCAGGTGGCGGTCAGGTTGTTGGCCGTGGTGGCGGTGATGACAGCCGTACCCATTGTAACAGCAGTTACCACCCCGTTCTGATTGACCGTGGCCACTGCGGGGTTGTCCGAGCTCCAGGTCACTGTACTGTTGGTAGCTGTACTGCTGGGTGAGACAGTTGCAGTAAGAGAGTCTGTGTCTCCGTACACAATGCTGTCGACGGACTTATTGAGAGTGATACCGGTGGCAGGCACGGGATCGACATTGGAAGTGATGTCGATCTCGTAGAGATTGCTATCCCAGTATTTAGACGCGTTATTGCTCGGAGCGCTTTGACCGTACAAATTACGCATGCACTTGTCTTGATAGACGGTTGAGGTAACAGCGTAGTTATCGCTGTATGAGGAGTCTGCAAAAGGCGTTCCACTGCTATCATACCCGGTCGCAATAATCGAGGCCACTTGCTGACCGGTTGCTGAAGGAGAGGAATAGTAGTCGAGGCCACTGTCAGTACTGGTACCGACCAACTGAGCAGACAACAGACTGGCCGGATAGTAATTTGATGGGCTGCTATTATAACCGTACACTTCTGCACTCACTACATCACTGGCGTTTATTGACGTATAGTGCGACAGGATGTCGGCTGTCGGCGCTCCGGAGGCGACGTAGTAGACATAGCCACTGTGATCGTTGGAATAGAGAAAGTCTTGACCGGTGGACTCGCTGCCGGTTGGTAAGGCATTGATCTCTGCCGCGGTGACCGTGTCTGTTTCCGCCACGGCTCCACCGTACCATAAGTTGATCGACACAAACTCTGTCGGGCCTGGATTGGGAGAGTAGTTTGTCACCGACACGTAGCAGGTGGCGGTCAGGTCGTTGGCCGTGGTGGCGGTGATGATGGCATTGCCGTTGGCCACACCTGTCACCAGGCCGGTCGAGCTGACCGTGGCCACACCTGGATTGTAACAACTCCAGGACACGGAACTGGTCTCGCCGGATGGCGTAAAGCTGGGAGTCAGTTGCAGCGTATCATTGGTGTTGTAAACAATGGAGCCAACGGACTCGTTGAGAGTGATTCCGGTAACCCCGCCAGGGCTGCCGGGATTGACCGAGGAGGTGATGTCGATCTCTTCGATATTATAAACCGACTTCGAAGCCTCCATATCCCCTGCTGAAGTTTGTCCGTAAAGATCGCGCAAGGCCGTATCGGCGCTCATCTCGCCGGCTGTCGGCAGTGTTGCAGGCGCCTCCGTTGAAGTACCGTAATCCCAATACGACTCCGTGGCGATAATCGAGGCCACTGGCGTGCCTGTCGTCCCAAAACCGTTATAGAAATCGAGGTCGCCATTGCTGCCTCCGGCACTGGCCAACTGGTCGCCGGTAACATTTGTCTGGTAGCCGTCGGCAATCACTGTTGCGCTCACTACATCACTGCCAGTAATGGATGTATAGTGCGACAGGATGTCGGCTGTCGGCGCCCCGGAAGCGATGACATAGATCATGTTGCCTGCGCCGTCCCGATAAGAATAGTAAAAATCAGTACCGGTAGACGCGCTGCTGCTGGGCAGGGCATTGATCTCGGCCGCGGTTACCGTGTCTGTTTCCACGGCACTGGGGCCTGTTATTTTGATCACCATGGATGTGGTGGGGGCGTTAGGTGTGCCTGCAAAAGCCGCACTCGCACCGATGGCAGCAGAAAAGACGGCCATCATCGTTAAAATCAACAACGTACTCAACAGTTTTGACCCTGTCTTGAAACGAGTCCTCAAGTTCAACACATAATTCACCTCGTCCTCCTTTTTTTTACAAGCGTTGCCTTGCTTCGTAATCACATTGCCTTTCTCTCTTACAGATGAATCACTCTACGCACCCATGACTCCGTTCTGCTGGCCATCACCTCCCAAATATCAACTGACGGTGACTCTCTATTTCTTGATTGCACAACTGTCGATCACCTGTCCGTTGGCGTCTTTAGCGGTCATGCTGAAGGTATTGCCGTCAATGCCGACCACCTCGTAGCTGCTGACATTGGCCAGTTCCCTGACCACATAGCCGTAATAGGGGCCACAGGGAAAATACTTCGTCCCCGCATTGCCCATGATGTAGACGATGCCGTGACCGTCCGGCTGAATCCGGCCGGACTTCATCGGGCTGGTCCGGGTGTATATCTGCTGGTGGCCGTCAAAGACCACATCCACCCCGCACTGTTCGAAGATGGGCGCCCAGTTGGCCTGGATATTGGCAACATGATTGTCGGGGAAGACCTGGTACGGCGGGTAGTGCAGGACGACGAACTTCCAGGTCTTGCTGCTGCTGCTCAAATCTCTCCGCAGCCAGGCGCTGATCGTGTTGAACCTGTCGGTTCCGGGCACCGCCAGGAGATTGCAGTCCAGGACGACGATATGAGCGTTTTCGTAGTCGAAGGAATAAAACTCCTTGTATCCGTCCGGGCCGTTCTGGGGCACGGCGAAGGAGTTCCAGAACAGCGCCGCCCCGTCGTTGGTCTCCTCGTCATGGTTGCCGGCCACCGGCATCAGTGGGATCTGGCTAAAGAGCGGCGCGGCGGCGGCAAAAAACTGCTGCCACTGGTCCTGGATGCTGTCGTTGACCAGGTCGCCGCCCAGCAGGCCGAACTTCGGGCCGGGATTTTCTTTGGCCGCCACCTGGAGCAGATCGCCCCACTCCTGGTATCCCTCCTGAACGTCCCCCATGTAGAGGAAGGAAAAGCGACCGGACGAAGAGGCAGTGGTGAAGATTGCAGGCTGGCTCCAGGCGCCTTCCCTGCCGACCCGGTAGATATAGCCGGTGTCCGGGTTCAGTCCCCGGATGGTCGCCTCGAAGTGATAGCTGCCGGGGTAGAGGCCGTTCTCCGCCGCGGCCGCCTGCCGGGCGCCGGCGAAGCTGTCGCTGAAACCGGCGGCCGGCAGGTACTCGACCTCGTCCTGGGTGGTGTCGCTCCCCGTCCGCCAGGAGATCGTCTGGGTAGTCCCGGGATCATCCGTCCAGGAGAGCACGATCTGGTCGGGCAGGCCGCTATTGGGACCACCGGCGATACCCTGGCCGACATCGATCTTTTCCGTAAAAGGGGTGACCAGGGCCGGAGCGCTGATGGCGACCGCATACCGTCCGGTAACCGCAGCCCCGCTGAGTGCGAAACTCCTCGCCAGGCTGCCGCCGGAGGTGTTCAGGTTGCTGGTGAAGACGCTGTTTCCGGCCGGGTCGGTGATGTTCACCGTTACATTGGCCAGGTTGTAAACGGCGCCGGCCACAGTGACCATATCACCGGGGTTATAAGTCTGGTCGGCTGCCGGGGAGGTCAGGCTGATCCACTGATCGGGATTGGCCACCTGGAAGGTGGACGTGCATGAGATCGATGTTCCCGCCAACCCGGCCCAGACAGTGTAGGCGCCGCCGGCCGGGTCGTTCCCCAGCGTGAATTCCGTGCTGAACCGCCCGCTTCCGGCATCGAGATCGTTAGCCATATAGACGCCGTTTTCGTCAGGGTCGTAGATGATGATCGTCACCTCCGTCAGGCCGGTGGCCGTGCCGGCCACGGCGACCTGCTGGCCCGGCCAATAGGTCTGGCCGGCCGCCGGGGCGGTCAGGCTGACGGCGGCTCCCGGGCTGACAACGTTGAAAATGAAGGTATCAGCGCCGGTCAGCCCGGCGCCGGTGATGCTGATGGCATATTGCCCGGAGACTGCGGCGCTGCCGAGCGTGATACTCGTTGCCAGGCTGCCGCTGCTGGTATCCAGGCTACTGGCTGCGAAAACGCTGCTTCCGTCCGGGCCTGTGATATTGACCGCAGCCGTCGCCAGGTTGTGTGCCACACCGGTGAGATCAACCGTATCCCCAGGATGAAAGGTCTGCCCCACCGCGGGCGAGGTCAGGCTGACACTGGCCGGCGGCAGTATTGTCACATCGATCTCCCGCACCCATTTGGCAGAGTGGGCGGCATCGGGCGTGCGCGTGTCAGTCTGCCCGAATATCAATCTGAACGCTATATCTCCGGTCATAGCGCTGAAATCCGGCGGGTTTTCAAAACGCCCCCAGTTGTCTTCCACCGCCAGAATCGTGGGGACCTGAACGGCGCCGTCAGTCGCCCCGGGCAGGTCTGCAGCCCCCGTATTGCTGTCCCAGTCGGTCACTATGTTCGGATAATAGTACCGGGGCGTGTCCAGCAGTGCCTGTTTCGTAAAATTGGTGATATACCCGTCGGTGCAGTAGAAGGTAAAGCTTTGCACGGAGTTGACGCCAATACCGGCGTCTGCCAGGAGATCGGTCAGTCTGACCCCCGATGCCGGGTCCTGGATCGGCGCCGGCATACTGTCTATAAATGAATAGGCCTGCTGCACATTGGCCATGGCGCACATCTCGGCATTCGTAAAGGTCTTTACGGTGTTGTAGCTCCCACCGATACAGCCGGCTTTCAATACCAGGGACGTCGCCGGTATTCCCCCGGCGCCACCGGCGCTGGCAGTGCGAGGACTGCCCACTGCCGGAAAAATGGATGCCATCGCCACCATTGCCAAACAGGCAACTATTTTTTGAATGACGGGTGTCCATTTCACTTTCATGGCTGGCATGATTCACTCCTCCAAACCCCGGTTCAACTGCTCCTCATCAATAAGAACAACAGCGGTCATCCGTTCCCGGCATCCGCAGCAGGCCGGTCTGCAACCCCCCTGGTACTCGCCTGGCCTGCTGGAGGTTCGATGATCGCCTTCCTCACGTCTTCCACCACGGTCCGGTCATCCGGCAGCAGATAGGCGATGCTGTTATCATCCACCTCGAAGTAGCCGCCGCTGTCCAGCAAGCGGCAGGCGCCACTCCCGTCCATCACCAGGATCCGGTCTCCCGCCGGCACCGGCGTCAGATCGTCCAACACGAACACCTGCCGCAGGGTATAGACGCTGGATTCGTATGTCTGGCCGTCATGCTGCATGGAGGCATCCCCCTCGTGGTAGAAGTATTGTCGCAGGTTGTGCGTAAGCATCTGTCCCGGCGTCACCCTGACGAGATCCGCAGCCGGGCTGGCAATGCTGAGACTGAAGCTGCTGTCGCTGCCGTCCGATACGACGATGATCTCCCGGAGGTCTTTGACGTTGCTGCTGGGCGGGTGGTAGAGGTTGACCGCCTCCCAGCCGTCGCCGGCGGCGTAGGATAGATAGCAGTCGGTGATCCCGCCGGCATCGATGGCCGAGGTGAATCCGTCACCACCGATCAGGTACAGCCTGGCAGCTTTCCCCACCGGCGCCGCGGCGCCGATCACCTCTGCCAGCCTGACCGCCCGGTACCTGGTTCCCTGAAGGGTAATATCTTCAAGATGCCCCGCCTGACGAATATTTTTGAGCGTCAGGCTGTGCTCCACATCGCCCACCACCTTCAGGGGCGGAATATAGACGGGGGTATGCATCATGACCACCCAGACCGCCAGGCCGCCGATCGCCAATCCCAACAGTCCCATGCCGATTCCCCAGAGGCAGGCCCTTTTGTTCAACCGCTCGTGCTCCTTCCCGCTCGCCCCGACAACGGTTTCCTGCTCTGGCCACGGCTGCCGGCCAACTCGCAACCGGTGCGATGCCCTGCATCGCACCCGGCACATCCCCGCCAGGCAAACCGTTGCTCACGTGTGCTCACGTGACAGGCTCGATCGAGAGCAGGTCACCCACGTTGACCGGGCCGGATGCTCCCGAGCCGGTGAATGCCAGGCTGCCATCAGCGTCTTCATAAACCAGTGCGCTGCCCAGATCAGTGGTCGCCACCATAACGCTCCCGCCATCGGCCATGGTGAACAGGTAATCGTCGGCGCCGGCCAGACCGGTCTGTTTGATAATCTCCGACAGGGCAATCCCGGTCTTGCTGCCCAGCGTCTGTTTGGGCAACACCCTGATCCCTTCTGCATAGTCGAAGAAAGCCGTGGCACCGTAGTTGACGACGAGCACATCCCGGATCGTCATTCCCTCGGGCAGGCCGGGCTCCAGGAACTTGGGAGTGTCCTGACCGGTAATCTCGAGATCGGCGTTGCTGAAGTTAACATTGGTCTCGTTCTTCTCCAATCCATCGGCAGCCTCGATGAACACATTCTGCACCGGGCCGCCCCAGCAGTACTTGGCGATCAGGTCACTGATCCTGATGACCTTGCCTGTGCTGCCATCATCCTGATAACTCTCCTGCGGCAGCTTGGGCGCCGCCGTATCCAGAAAGACCAACTGCGTGGCAGGCACCTTGTCGGCTCCGGTTTCAAGGTCGATGCGGATCATGTCTTTGACCCAGTACATCGCCCTCTCGCCGGGAATGACCACCCTGACCGGCTGCCAGTCCTGCTCCAGCGGCTTGCCATCATTGATATAGGACAGGATGATCTGACGGTTTTTCAGAATATCCGCCGGAACAGCGATCGAATAGCCGTCTTTGGCGGTGAACCGGATCCGGCTGAAGTCTTGCTGGGACCTGCCGTACTGCTCCAACAGGGTGTCCAGCAAGGAGCCGGTGGCATCGACTTGGATCTCCTCGCCCCCTGCCTGCTCCGCTTCGGCATGCTGAGTGACCGCCGGCAACTTTTCCAGGTCGCTCATGGTGATCACCACATCCTGGCCCTGCAGCCCGTGGATGAGTATTTGTCCGGCGCTGCCGGGGTTGGCGCCGCGAGCAGCGCTCACGGTGCGGTAGTTCAAGTACCCCAGCACGGCGACTATGACCAGCAGCAGCAGGACCGCTGCCGTAAAGAGCTTGTTCTTTTGGCTAACTTCGCCTGTCTCGCTCATCAGACCGTCTCCTCGCTTCAGATGGCGCAGGTCGGGCACAATCCCGGCCACACCGCCAAGGAGCCGTCCACCGGCTTTTGGTTTTGAGGAAGCGCCATGGCCGCCCTGATCAAGTTGCTTGAAGGCCACAGGCATCCACAAAGGCTGCCGGTCCTGGCACCCCCGGGGGCATCAGCTTGCCGGAGCCGGGGCCGCACCACCTGCCTGCCACAGAGAAGCGTCCAGCAACCAGATCATCACCGCCGCTTCGGTACGGGTTGCATTGACCTGCGGCGCAAAGGTGGCGCTGGTTCTCCCATGGATAATCCCCTGCTGTACCACCAGTGCAACGCCAGTCCCCGCCCAACCGGAAATCTCCTGCTGATCTTGAAATTTGGCCAGGATCGCCGAGACTGTTGCCTGATCCGGCCCGGTAATTTTCAACTGCGACATCAAAGCCCGGGCAACCATGACCGCCATCTGCTCCCGGGTAACCGGGTCATCGGGGCCAAACAGGCCGTTGCTGTAGCCGCTGACCAATCCCGCGTAGACGGCGGCGCTCACATTATCGTAGTACCAGGCGCCTGACGCCACGTCCCCGAACGCCGGCCCAGCCTGTTGCGGCGGGCCGATGTTGAGGATTCTGTCCAGCATGGTGGCAAACTGGGCGCGGGTGATGTTGGCATCCGGCATGAACTCGGTGGGGGTCATGCCTGCAAGCACCCCTCTTGCCACCAGGTCAGCGATCTGCTGCTGCCCCCAGTGGCCGCTGAGATCGCTGAAGTTGGCAGCACCGCCGGAGTTGGTGGCGGCAGGAGCGGCGGGGGAAGCAGGGTTGTTCGCAGCAGGCGTCTGAACGGGAGTAGAGGCGCCGGCACTGACCATAAATGTACCTGCAACAGAACTGGCCAGCCCCGTGCCGCTGATCTCGATGGAGTAGTTGCCAGTTGCGGCATCGCTGGAAAGAGTGGCGCTGGTGGTAAAAACACCGCTGTTGACAGCGAGATTATTCCCGCTGTAGATCGTCTTCCCGCCGGGATCAGTGACGGTTACCGTCACTGTCGACAGGCCTTGAGCCGTCCCGCTGATCGTCACCCCGTCCCCCGGGTGATAGGTCTGGCCAGCAGCCGGAGTGGTCAGGACAACGCTGGCGGCAGTCGCGCCGCCACCTCCGCCCCCGCCGCCGGGCGAGGTTACTGTCACGGCGCAGGTAGCCGTCTTGCCCCCATCCACCGTGGTCACGGTGATCGTGGCAGCACCTGCAGCCACGCCGGTTATCAAACCGACGCTGTTGACCGTGGCCACCGCAGGGTTGCTGGAACTCCAGGTTACACTCTGGTTGGTGGCGTTTGCCGGGGCAATGGTCGCCGTCAACTGGCCGGTGGCACCGGCGGCGATGGTGTCGCTGGTCTTGTTGAGGGAGACCCCGGTGACCGCCGTGCCGTTCAGCATCACATCGATCTCGTCCACCCATTTGGCCGAATCCATAGCGTCTGTCACTGTCAGACTGCTGGATTGGCCGTAGACCAGCCTGTACTTGTTGCCGGTGGTCAGGGCGCTAGAATCCGGCGCCTTCGCTCCCCGTTCCCAGTTGTCTTCGATACACATCATCGGCACCACCGGCACAGCCTGGGACATTGCGTACACTGTCTGGTCGACGCCGTTCGCATCCGTGAAGCTGTCATTGGCGCTGTTCCAATACTTCATCTCGTTCGGGTAATAGTAGCCGGGCGAATTGAAGAACGACATCGGCAAAGTGCAATATGGAGCACCCTGGCGATCGGTGGTCCAAAATGCCATATAACTGACGCTGCCTGCACTGATGCCGGCGCTCGCCAGCAGGCTGGCCAGCGGCACTCCCCTGGCCGCATCCATCACCGGGGACGGCATCTCGTCCATGAAAGAGTAGTCCTGTTCCACCGCGCCCGCAAAGTCACTGTCCGTGAAGAACTTGACCGGAGTAAAGGTTCCACCGGAATAGCCGGTCTTGATCGTGAGCGACGGCGCCAGCGTGCCGTTGCTATCCGCGCCGGCCGCGCCCGGATTCACGGCCCACAGCAGCCCGGGCAGCATGATCGCTATCAAGCAGAGTACAATCTTCTGTGCCCACTTGCGCCTTGACCCCCATAACTGCATTGCTCCTGCCCCCTCATTCTTCAAGCATGATTATTTATGTCCACCGGTTAAGCATCGCCGGGTCTCCCGTTGCAGTCCCCGCCAGCCCTTGCCATCAGGCACCGGGCAACTGCGGGCTGCGGATCACTGGTTGGTGAGCATGAACAGCTTCCCTGTCGCCGGGTCCCTGTAAACCGTGCCCAGCCTCTCGTAGATCCTCCCCTGTCCCCGGGTCTCGATCAGATCGTGGCGTATTTCCGGGGTCTGCGACACGTCCTGGCCTTGAGTCAGGCTGATGGGTTCCCCTCCTTGAGCCGGCCCGCCCTGCACTCCTGCCAGGTCGACGTTCCAGTGAATGACCAGGGAGAGCATCAGCCCGCAGGCAAACACCAGCATGGCATCCACGATATTGATGGCGCCCTCGAGAGGATCGATCTCCTCAGGCTCCCTGGATCTTTTGTTCCGTAATCCCCCGCGCACCGGCAAACACCTCCAGCAAGCTTTCCATCAAGGCCTCGAGCGCACTCAGGTAATCCTCGTACCACCGCTTCCGCAGCCGGGAGATGGCGAAGGCCACCCCGGCGGCGGCCAGACCGGTCACCGTGGCGTCAAAGGCGGTGAGCAGCGAATCTGCCAAAGTCTTGGTATCACCCTGGCCAAGTGCAATCAGGCCCGGACCGAGCGGGATCAGGGTGGCCATCAGTCCGAACATCGGCCCCAGGCGGGCCACCAAGTCGGTGGCGGCGTTAATTTTGGTGCAATGCAGTTCCTCGCCGGCCAGCAGCCGCCGCCCCAGGGCCTGCAGGGAGGCAGCCGGCAGGTGGCTGTGCCTGGCCAGTTCGCAGAGAGCCGCTTTCTGGCGCCGGAACAGGCGGCTCTGCTCGATCTCGATCATGATCGCCCCGGCATTTTTACCCTGAAAGCGATCCAGCAATTCCGGCACGTTCATCCGCGCCCGGCGGCGCTCGGTGAGCATTTCCACCAGCAGGGAGCCCGACTCCACAACTGCTACAGCCACGAACAACAACAGCACGATCACGACCGGGACGAATAAAAAGGATGAAATAGTATGAATCGTATCCCTGAGCGGCGTCAGCATGGAAACCGTCACCTGTCGACCTCCCTCACATATCTCATGTACCCTCTGACCAGCCCCAAGATAAATAGCGCCAGAAGCAGCACCGCCACCTCGATATTCAAGCCACCCCGCTCCTGCTGCAGTTGCAGGGGCACAGCACCGGCCGACATCTCATAGACACGCCAGGGCTGGCTGGCCAACAACCGGGATGCAGCGCCGGCGGCCACGGCCCCGCCTTTTCCCAGATACTGCTGACCGTTATCCGGCACCTGCGAACCGCCGGAGCCAACCCGGCCGCCATTACTTCGACCGGTGCCGGCAGTTCCGACATTCCGGTTGTCGCTGCTCCGGTCTATACCATTGACAGTACAGATGGCCGTCAGGTTGCCGGCTACCGTGCTGGCGGCAATGCTGGCCGTACCCGGGCCAACGACTGTTACCCGGCCGTTGTTGTCAACCGTGGCCACCCTGGCGTCGCTGGACGTCCAGGCCACGCCCTTATCCGTGGCATCGCCCGGTGTGACAGTGGCCGTCAACTGAAAAGTGCTGCCCACTTTGACGTCGACCAGGCTCTGGTCGAGGGCGATCCCCCCGGGCGGCGCCCCGCCCAGCATCACGTCGATCTCGTGCACCCACATGACAGACCTGGAAGCGGTTCGCGTGTTGGTATCGGTCTGGCCGAACAGCAGTCTGAACCTGGTCGAGGTGTCATGAACGCAGAAATCCGGGGCGGTGGCGAACCGCTGCCAGTTGTCCTGGTAGGCGATGATCGTGTCCACCCGGACCGCTCCGTAGACCGCCCCGGCTACGGCTGATTCCGTCCCATAATCCCAATGCCCCGGGAGGTCCGGATAATAGTAGCGGTCAGTGTCCAGCAGATAGGACTTGTCCAGGTCCTCATACCATCCGTGTTTCACATCGGTGGAGTAAAAATAGAATTTCTCGATCGAGTTGACATCGATACCGGAATTCGCCAGCAGATCGGCCAGCTTGACCCCTTTGCCCGAATCGATCACCACCGCCGGCATGTTGTCGATGTAGGTGTAGGCCTGCTCCACCTGCGGCATCGCCTCCAGGGCGCTGACCGTGTAGACTTTCTTCGTGTAGTATGGCCCGCCGAAATAGCCGACCTTGATCGTCAGTGAGTCGGCCGGCACTCCCTGACTGCCGGAGTCGGCGCCTGCAGTGCCCAGATTGGCAATAACCAGCAGACCGAGCAGCACGACCAGCGTTAACACAACAGAAACTACTTTCCGCGGCCCCCGGTCCGGCCCCAACCTTCTCAACTGCAAGGCCTCTCGCTCCTTTGAAAGCGCGCCCGTTATCCCATCGGCCAAATCGTCAAAGTTCGACATTACTTTACAAAGGCTGGGTGTCAAGCTAAAATAAACATGCCTGAACCTTTGCTATACAAAGGAAGGGCACTCACCCCCAGTGAACCCAAGGCCGCAAACCATCGTTCACTGGGGGCTGCTTTTTTTCTGAAACTCTCACGATCTATTGCTCAAGAAAAATAAAAAGACAGGTTAGCCGCGTGCGAAAACAAGCACAGAGACAGCCTCCCTGCCATCTTGTATTCTCCTTTCCACACGGGAGGCGCACCCGTTTCCAGGTACACCCTATCGGTCCAGGCGCCATAGCCGTCAGCCACAGGCAAAAGGACTCGGAGAGATATTCTTTTTAATATTGTATATCATCATGCCTTGCCTGCACCGGCCACCCAGGAGACGCACCTGTCTTCGGATTTACCGGTCACCGCGTTGCGATTCTCACCACCCCAGAGAAGAATTATTATAAGAAAATTCGACCTGGTATGGGAAGTTCCTTCCTCTTTCAAGAAAAAAACTTAAATAAAAATTAATATAAACTACCTTAAATGATATTGATTTATCATTACAGTTTGCTTATGTTCATTATTCAAACGTAGCGAAGCGAAGTTTCCTGTGCTCGGCATTCCCGGTGTACCGGCGGGCTTTCAGCCGAGGCGTCAGCCTCGAGCCGGTATTCAGGCCGGGCGTAGCCCGGATGCGGAGGAAGCGGGGACATTAGAGCCGGGTGCCCTCTGGGCGCGCCATCGGTAAATCATCACCGCCGCCTGGGCCCTGGTGGCAGCGGGCGACCGTTGTTTTCCCGGTACCCGGGACCGGGGTGGTCTACTGACACATTATTTAGCTCTCACGACCAGAGTATAGCTCTCGGAGCACGTAAAACCGTTGGCGTCAGTAGCGGTGATGGTGATGGGGAAGCTGCCCGCCACCGTGGGAGTCCCGGATAAGCAGTTATCGCTGAAGGACAGTCCATTGGGCAGGGTGCCGCTCTCGGTGTAGGTGTAGGGGGCCGTTCCGCCGCTGGCGGTGAATTTCTTGCTGTATGATTTTCCTGCCACCGCCTGTTTCAGCGCACTCGTAGTGATAACGAGAGGCGAAACCGAAAACGGCAGGGCGTTGCTGGTCACATTATAGATGGTGGCCGTGACCGTGCCAGAGCCAACTGCAACCGGCGTCAGGGTGGTGCCGCTGAGTGATGCGTATGCTGCGCCGCTTGCGATTGCCCAGGTCGGCGTGAGGCCAGCGAGGCTGAAGCTGTCGCCGTTTTGGTCGAATCCTGCCAGGGTGATGCCGCTCAGGCTGGAAGTGCCGCGTCCCACGGACATGGACGGGATCGTCCCCGTAATGGTCAGCCCTGCCAAGTAAACACCGGCCATCGTTTCCGCCGTTTCCGCTTCTTCGATCTCCTCCTCGGCGTATGCGTAGCTCATCCAGCCATAGCCGCTGTGGCCCCCGTCCCCCAGGAGTTGATGAATTCCAGGGCGCCGGTGCCATCCTCCATCTGATGGTTGTCATCATAGCCGACAATGCAGATGCCGTGTCCACCAGCCGGAGAAAGGCCGGCGATATCCGCTATGTTGATGTCTCCGGTCTGTAGCCAGCCATTGGACCAGTAGACCAAGACACCGGCCTCGACCGGGCCATTCGTCAGGGCATACTTGATGTTGTAAAGCTGGCTGTCCAACGGGACCGAAGACCAACTCGCTTCTTTGAATTGGGCCGCGCGGGCCTTCTGCAGCGCCGTTGGCTGAGTGGTGTAATCATTCTGGTTGTAGGGCATGTCGTCCAGAGTGTCGCAGCCCTGGCTCACCAGCAGGTTCATGGCAGAAGCAATCGAGATCCCGTCATCAACCCCACCGTCTAGCTGGTTGTAGATGTAGGCCGGGCTGAACTCATGGTTCGGTGTGGTATCGCCCCAGTCTCGCAGCACTTGATCCTGGTAACTCTTGTAGGCATAGCCCACACTCCAGGCCACGCAGCTTCCCTGGGTTCCCTGGTCCCCTACCGGGGGCATGTTCGCCGTCCAGTTCTCAGAACTGGGCAACAGCGTGGAGTTCAACGCACGGGCTGCCAGGCTGTGTTGCGAAAGAGTGCTCTTGTCGCTGGATAATCGGCCAAGGCGGTGATGCTTCGGTGTGCTGCCGCTCGCAAAAGCAGGGAAGGACGCCGTAAACAACAGCATCATCGTAACAATTACAGAGACGGCCTTCCATCTGAATCCCCTCATCAAATGAATCAACCTCCTCTGCGCTGGTGCACCGAATAGTATGAAAAACCCCTGCGCCGGTACCCGGCGCAGGGGAGATCTCCTTCTCTGACTGGCAACCCGACCGTCATGGCCTCTCGGCTTTAGACTCGTTGGCTTTGCGTCCCCGGCTTTCATCGGGTTTGCCTTTTTCAGTTAATTATTATTATAAAATGTCTTCACAGATTCGCAAGCATTGTATATCATTTTCCTACTACAGTCCTAGTTGAGAGCTGTCTTACTGCTCGATGAGGGTGTTGCGGGCCTCCTCGTCACCCTGCTTCAAGCGTTGCAGGCAACTGGATTCGTCAGCTTCGGAAAGCGGCTGGGGAAATACATTCAAGGATAGAGTATAGCGCTAACTGTTAATAACATAAATTTCTGAGATCGCTTATAGATTCCCCTGGATTCAAGCATTCTTTACTATGGGCCATAGGATTCGTTTGATAATGTAAAAATGTGAATCGAAACTAAATACATCATTGATGTTCATGCTTTCCAGGATGACAAAGCTCACAGCATCAGTGTAGGATATGTCCTGATCGCGGTAGCTTTTAAGAATTGCATTGGTTTTAACCTTCATGTCATTGTCCGGGAGGATAACTTTTAAAAATTCCGGCTTTTTCCGATCGTTCGATAATTCCGATGAATCGAACAGCCGAATCATAACCGACATGATATCGTAGCCAGGTATAGGTTTCTGAAATGACCATCAGACTGGTGATCAGTGGAATTGCACGCTTTGTTAACGATTTATAAAAGGCTTGTGACGCCTTGTGCAGGGGATCGCGTTCATCTATCAGAGCGATAAAAGCGCCCGAATCAATAAATACTTTATAGAGGTCTTTCGCCCCCATATAGATCCTCCTTGTACTTGCGGGAACCGGTACCCGGTCCTTTAACCATGCCAATTAGTTCAGCCAAAGGATCATCAGGACCGCCGAGCAATTCTTCATCTTCTGGTTTGGAAAGACTAATGCCCAATTTGCGGAACAACTCCTCTTTTTGCTTGGGGGTTAGCTTTCTTATTTCTTCGACCAACCTTTCAATTGCCAAGTTATATCACCTCACTTTATCGGCATTATACCATATCCTGACAACAGAAGGCAATCTGCCTCAACCTCAACTCTTCCTTGGCAGTGATCATAGTTGCCCGCATCTCCTGCTCCATCGCCATGTTTTCGTCGACGATTCGGTTCAACTTTGTATCAATATAGGTTGACATATTGGAGACATATTGGAGTTCCCAACGAGATGTCGCGTAATGCTCACTGGCTTCCGTGGGGAACTAAACTTGAAGGAGCTACGAGTGTAAACTCCATTTTTATGGATATCCAAATAAAAAAGACCTGGCCGGTCTCTTCTTTTTTGAGCGATGGGGCTATTTTGGTATCCGTTACGCTGAGCTAATCCATTTTGACCCTATACGCCCTCGATCTTCAGACATCTACCATTGCTGCAGTCAATAATCTCCTGGCGCTGAAATAATGCTTGTTTGACCTCAAACTGGCTCTGGTAAACAAGTCTCAAAAGCACAATATCGTGTTCACAACCTCTTTATTATGTGCGCCACAAGGCGTAGGTTGTGCTCTATCAGTATGTTGCGGGCTTCCTCGTCACCCTGTTTCAAAAGCTGCAGGCAACTGGATTCCTCGGTTTCCGAGAGCGGCTGGGGGAACACATTGTTGCTGAT
>JBEKFU010000021.1:0-34885 GCA_050013155.1 Thermacetogeniaceae bacterium
AGAGCGGCTACGCCCCTAATTAACTGTTCCCCGATGGCTAACCGCCACTAGACTCCCACTGAAGTGGGAGCCAAGCGGCGCTAAGCCCCTGGATCAGTGCAACTAAGGCTTCCGCCTTCACGGGGTACCCGACCCAGAGGGTACCCCGGTCGGCTCGGCGCAAGCCAAGTTTTACTGATAAGCTTCAGCGGGGGGAAAGCAATCCCCCCCTGAAGCCAAGACCCAGTTGAACACCGCCCGCGGGCGGCACCTGACCAGACCTGCCGCAGCAAGTTCATCCAGGTCGGAATAATCGATAAAGGCAATATCACGGGAGGATAGGCGCTTGACAAGGTCCTTGGTCCGACTGTCGACCCTGGCCTTTCCCCTGATGCAAGACTCCATAGGCCCCGCAACCTTTTTAACTGACCTTTACACCGACCCGCAGCCGGTCGGCCACCATGGCGATAAATTCGGAATTGGTCGGCTTACCGCGCTCTACATCGATAGTATAACCGAATACCTTGTTCATCAGGTCCACATTTCCGCGGTCCCAGGCCAGCTCGATGGCGTGGCGAATTGCCCGCTCCACCCTGCTGGGCGTAGTGTTGTACTTTTCAGCGATCATCGGGTAGAGCTCCTTGGTTACGGCGCCCAACAGGGTCATCTCCCTGATCACGTTGATGATCGCATCCCGCAGGTACTGGTAACCGCGCACGTGGGCAGGCACTCCCATCTGGTGAATCAGGTTGGTCACGTCCACATCGAGATTGCGCGACTTCTGGTGCAGGTTCAGGACCTGGGTGCCCGTGCTCCCGTTGGCCAGTTGCCGTACCCTGTTTCCCAGCACATCCAGGTCAAAGGGCTTCAATATGTAATAGTGCGCTCCCAGCTCTACAGCCCTTCTGATCTGGTTTTCCTGGCCGAAGGCGGTCAGAATGATCACCTTGGGGCGCTCCTCATACTCGGCGTTAAGCTGCTCCAGCACCCCGATCCCGTCAAGGTGGGGCATGATCAGATCTATGATCATCACGTCCGGCATCTCCTGGCTCAACATCTCCAGCGCTTGCAGGCCATGATTGGCAATGCCTGAAACCACGCAATCGTCCTGCCTTTCAAAATAATCCTTCAATATCTCGCAGAATTCCTTGTTATCATCCACGAGCAACACTTTTATCGGCTTTTCCAATCTCCTTCGCCCCCTACCTATTTCAATCCCTTATTTTTCTAAATCGAGTTATAGATTCGACGCCCTCTTATAAATCCCTGCTTCGAATTATGACATATGATGGGTCTTTCTGGCACCAGGAGGAGGGATTTCTTCCCGGAAACCCGAAAATGCCGCTCTATTCACGTGAAAATGTTTTCAAGTTCGAGGACACACCTCTTCGGGTAATGTCCCCGATGGAATGTCCCCTATGCAACTTTCCGCATGCCTGGACCGCTGTTCAGGGAAAGCTGATTGACCCCGGAAGGGAAAAGTCCGGCTTCGTCCATCATCAGTTCGGCGCTGATACCATAGCCCCTGGTGGGGTCGTTGATGAAAACGTGGGTGACCGCCCCGACCAGCTTTCCATCCTGCACTATCGGACTACCGCTCATCCCCTGGATAATCCCCCCGGTCCGGCTGAGGATCTGCGGATCGACCACCCTGATGATAAAACTCTTGCCGTCCGGACGGGGCTGGGGAAATACGGTCTGTATTTCGACATTGAAGGCTTCGATATTCTCACCGTCCAATACGGTCAACATCTGGGCGGGCCCCTCCCTGATCTGGCCGCCGACGGCGACCGGAACCGGATTCGGGTACAGTTGATTGGGAAGACTATTCTGCAGCACTCCAAAAATGCCGTATTGTGTGTTTTTTTCAATATTGCCGGACACAGTCCGGTCGCCCTGAAACAAGCCGATCTTTTCACCGATCTTTCCCTGCTGCCCTTTTTGTATACCCTCGACCGCAGCGCCGACAATTTTTCCGTCCCTCAGGTCCAACCACTCACTGGTCTCAGAATTTGTGATCACATGACCAAGGGCGCCATATTTTTTGGTTACCGGGTCGAAAAAGGTGAGAGTTCCCACTCCTGCCGCCCCGTCTCTTACAAACAGGCCAATCCGGTAGCGCCTGGTTTCACGGCAGAAGACCGGCTTGATATCGTAACTCGTGACCACTCCCCGGCGCTTTACCTGGAGATGGACCGTTCCCTTGCGCCGGGCATACTGGTCTACCAGTTGGCTCACCTGGGCGTTGCACTGGGCATTGACCCCCTCGATGCCGGTGATCACATCTCCGGGGGCAATGCCTGCCTGCCGGGCCGGGCAATAGCTCTTCCCGTCACTCCCGGTGACAACTGAAAAACCGGAGACAATCACCCCATCAGTATGCAGGAGCACGCCGATGGACTGCCCCCCCACCATCACCTGGACCGGTGGCACCACCTGCAGGGAGATCTGCTTGAGAGGAAGGATGCCGAACAGCTTCAGATTCAGATCGATGCGTCCCGGAACGGCAGCAACAGGGGCCCGCCCCAGGAAGGGCAGAAAATCCTGGCCTGCCTCTCCAGGCTGCCAGTTTAACATCTCTTTACAGTCATTGGATACGGAGGCGGTGATCCGCCCGGAGATCTGGGGCGGAAACATATTCCCAAAAACAATCTGATCCCCCACATTAACCCGGTAGTGCGAAGGGATCAGGCTGAAGGACTGGAAAAATACCGAATAGATGCAGGCCGCCAGAAAAAACACGGAGAGAAGACCGTAAAGCCTTCGCTTGCTCAATTCGCTCATCCCTTGTTCCTCTCCTGGCGCTTTCCCCCGTGAATGTTAAGTTATCCTCTTCCTTCTCCTTTTATTCAGCCTCTCGAATGGGCTATAATAGCAGTAGCTTGTCCTGAAGCTGACCCAGAGGCGCTAGGAGAGATTTTCGTGAGGTGAACCCGTTGAAATTGCGCCGGCAGCAGTTGATCATGGAGATTATCAACGAGATACCGATCGTGACGCAGGAAGACCTGGCCGACGCCCTCAGGGCGAAGGGAATCCACGCCACCCAGGCCACGATCTCGCGCGATATCAAGGAGTTGCAACTGGTCAAAACACCGGTGGGGGGCGACTCTTACAGGTATGCCAAGCCGCAGGGCGGACAGCCCGACCCGGCCAGGATCTATGACCGCCTGCGCCGCCTCTTTCAGGAGGCTGTCGTCAAATACGATTTCAGCGGGAACCTGGTCGTAATACACACACTCCCGGGAGCGGCGCAGGGTGTGGCCTCAGCCCTGGACCAGAGCGGCTGGCGCGAGATCATCGGCACCGTAGCCGGAGACGACGCCATACTGGTGGTGGTCAAACCGGCCGAGGACGTGCCGGAACTGACGAAGAAGCTGGAGTTCCTCTTGAAGTAGCCCCTCTTGAATACATAGCCCCCATGCCTGAAGACGAGGGCCGATACTGTTGGCGAAGTGAGGAAGACAAGATGCTGGTTCAACTCACAGTTGACAACTTGGCATTGATAGAGCACATCAGCCTCGACCTGGGATCCGGATTGAATGTCCTGACCGGGGAGACCGGAGCGGGCAAGTCGATCCTGGTTGACGCCATGGATATCCTGACCGGCGGACGGGCATCCGGCGACCTGGTGCGCACCGGGGCCGAGAGGGCGCTCGTCGAGGGCCTGTTTGACTGTATCCAGCTTCCACAGGTAAGCGGGAAGTTGGCTGAATTCGGCATGACGGCAAGCGAGGACTGCTCGCTGCTGCTGTCCAGGGAGATCATGGCAAATGGCCGGAGCACTTGCCGGATCAATGGCAGGGCTGTGCCCCTGGCCATGTATCGCACCCTGGGAGAGATGCTGGTGGACCTGCACGGACAGCATGAGCACCAGTCGCTGTTGAAAGTGGACAAGCACCGGGAGCTTTTTGACCGCTTTGGCGGTGACGAGATCTCCCGCCAACTGTTTGTGGTGGCGGATCTCTATGATCGCCTGTCTGAACTGGCCACTGAGCGCTCTGCAGCAGACGCCGGGGAGAAGGAGATAGCCGGGCGCATAGATTATCTGGCCTGCGCTACGGAAGAGATCGGGCGGCTGGGGCCCGTCCCGGGCGAGGATGAGGTGCTGCGGCAGGAGGCCGAGCGCCTGCGCCACGCCGAAAGGTTGGCCGAACTTGCCAGAGAGGCGGCGCTGGACCTGTTCGAGGGCGACGACCGCCGGCCTGCCGCCTATGACCTGCTGAGCAGGGCTCTCTCCAGCCTGCAGGAGATGTCCCGGTACGATGCCTCGGTAGGAGACATATCCGCCCCGCTGGCGGAGGTGCAGTTCAGGCTGGAGGATGTTGTCGATGCTCTGCGCCGCTACCGGGAACTGTTGGAATTCAATCCCACTCGCGCCAGAGAGGTCGAGGAGCGGCTGCACGCCCTGAGGGGCCTGACCCGTAAATACGGGCCCTCGCTGGCGGATGTGATCGTGTTTTTGGATGGCGCCCACGCCGAGTTGGATAATCTGAAAGAGCGCCAGTCACGCTTACGGGACCTGGAGGCGGAGTATCAGCGAGGACTCCGGTCATATGAGGCTGCGGCCGGCGCCCTGTCCGATCTGCGGCATCAAAAGGCGGCCGCCTTTATTGAGGCTGTGCAAGGCGAACTGCAGGGCCTGGGCATGAAGAAAGCCCGCTTTGACACTAAGTGGGAGAGCACACCGGGGTCAAGGCGCTGGGGCTCGGACCAGTTGGAATTCCTGTTCAGCGCCAACCCTGGTGAACCGCTCAAGCCCCTGGCCAGGATCGCTTCCGGCGGGGAGATGTCCAGGGTGATGCTGGCCCTCAAGGTGATATTTGCGGAGAACGACGAGATCCCGACCCTGATCTTCGATGAGATCGATACCGGTATCGGCGGCAGGACGCTTCAGGCCGTCGCTGACCGCCTGGCCGTCCTGTCCCGCCACAAGCAGGTCTTGTGCGTGACGCACTCCCCCCACATCGCAGGTAGAGGCGCCAGGCATTTCAATATCGAAAAAGTGATCACCGGCGACCTGACCCGGACTGTAGTCAAGCTCCTGGATTCCCGGTCACGGGTATCGGAAATCGCCAGAATGCTCGGCGGCGCCGAAGATGAGGAGATCACCCGTATTCATGCGGAGCAGATCCTAAAAGAAGTGATGAGTAATGAGTGATGAGTAATGAGTAATGAGTGATGAGTGTAAAGACAGAGAAATTCGAGGACTCTCATGACTCATTGCTGAGGAAAGCCCAACTGCGGAGGAAAGCCACCAGCACACAGGTAAGGCGCCAGATAGCTCTAAATATCTTTTTCCGACTTCCGGCCTCTCGCCTCTGACATCCGTGATCGAGCGGCCACCACGACCTGCTCCGCCTGTTCCGGCGATAGGGCGTCGCCCCGCACTGCCTGCGGATCACAACCCAGCCACATGAAAAACTCTATATTGCCGTCCGCTCCCGGAATGGTGGAATAGGTCACTCCCTTGATCTGAAATCCCAGTTGGCAGGCTGCGACGGATACCTGCTCCAGAACCGCTTTCTGCACCGCCGCCTCCTTGACGATACCGCCCTTGCCCACCTGCTCCCGGCCTGCCTCAAACTGCGGCTTTACCAGGGACAGTACCTCTCCGCCCGGCCTGAGCAATTCTCTAACGGCGCCAAGGACCTTGGCCAGGGAGATGAATGACAGGTCCAGGGTGACGAACTCCACCCGCTCCCCCAGCACCTCCGGAGTCAGGTAGCGCAGGTTGGTCCTCTCGATCACCCGCACCCGCTCATCACGACGCAGTTCCCAGGCCAGTTGCCCGTAACCGACGTCGACCGCATAGACCCGGCTGACGCCACGCTGGAGCAGGCATTGGGTAAAGCCGCCGGTAGAGGCGCCGGCGTCCAGGGCCACCTTGCCGGCCACGTCAATGCCAAACTCTCTGAGGGCGGACTCCAGCTTGATCCCGCCGCGGCTCACATAGGGGCAGGAGTCGCCCCTGACCTCGATCTCTCCTCCCGGCGCCACAGCAGCGCCCGCCTTATCGATCAGGCGCCCGTCATAGAAAACGTGGCCGGCCATCACCGCCCGCTGTGCCTGCTCGCGGCTTGGGAACCACCCCTGTTCCACCAACAGCAGATCGATCCGCTTCTTTCCCCCGCTACCCGATGTCTTGACTGCACCATCATCACTCATCACTCATCACTCATCACTCATCACTCATCACTCATCACTTTCAGTTTACCATCCCCTTGACTGGACAAGATCGGCAATGCCCCCGGCGTCGAACCCGTATTTCCGGTACAGCAACTCCCTGTCGCCATGCGGGACGAAGCAGTTGGGAATACCCATGCAAAAGGCCTGGCCGCGCCAACTGAGCCGGGACAGGAGTTCCAGGACGCTGCTGCCAAATCCCCCCGCCACCACATTCTCCTCGATGGTAAGCAAATGCCCCGTTCTCTCGGCCCACTCCATGATCAGGTCTTCGTCGAGCGGCTTGACGTACCGGCAATTGATCACGGCTGCCTGCCGGCCCCGTCTCTCAAGGATTTCTGCAACCTCAAGAGCGGTGTAGGCCTGGGGCCCGATGGCCAGCAGCGCCAGGTCCTTGCCCGGGCGCAGCAATTCTCCTCTCCCCGGCGCCAGGTAGGGGTGCTCTTCATCGATGGCCGCCGACCGCCCCTGCCCCCGGGGGTAACGGATGGCAACCGGCTTCCGGTAGTCGACGGCACTCTGGAGCATGGTCACCAGCTCGTTCTGGTCCTTCGGCGCCATCAGGATCAGACCCGGAATGTGGCGCAGGTAAGAGAGATCGAAGATGCCCTGATGCGTCTCACCGTCCTCCCCCACAATCCCGGCGCGATCGACGGCAAAGATCACCGGCAGCCCCTGGAGGGCCACGTCGTGAACGATCTGGTCGTAGGCCCGTTGTAGAAAAGTGGAATAGATGGCCACCACTGGTTGGTAGCCGGACCTGGCCAGGCCTGCCGCCAGGGTGACCGCGTGCTGTTCGGCGATCCCCACATCGAAAAAGCGGTCCGGAAAGTGGGTGGCGAAATCTTTCAAGCCCGTTCCGTCAGCCATCGCCGCCGAAATGGCCACCAGCTTCGGGCGTCTCTCGCCGAGGCGGAGCATGCAGTCCCCGAACACCTTGGTGAAGGTGGGGTTGTCGCCCTGCTTTACGAGTTCGCCTGTTTTGACGTCAAACCGACCAACGCCATGAAAAATGTCCGGGTTCTGCTCCGCCGGGGAATAACCCTTCCCTTTTTTCGTATAGACATGCACCAGGACCGGGCCGCCCACCCCCCGCGCCCGCTCGAAAACCTGCTTTAAAACCTTCAGGTCATGGCCGTTGACCGGCCCCAGATAGGTGAAGCCCAGCTCTTCAAAGAAGATCCCGGGCACCAATAGATACTTGAGGCTGTCTTTAAGGCGTTCGACGGTCTTGACCATCCGGCGGCCGACGTTGGGAATGCGGAGCAGGAGGTCTTCAATCTCGCCCTTGCTCTTATAGTAGAGCGGGTCCGTGCGCAGCCTGCTCAGATAACCGGACAGCGCTCCCACGTTATTGTTGATGGACATCTCATTGTCGTTCAGGACGACGATGAGCCGGGTCCCTAAATGGCCGGCATGGTTCATGGCCTCGAAAGACATGCCCCCGGTCAGCGCCCCGTCTCCGATCACTGCCACCACGGCATGGCTTTCCCTGTTCAGGTCCCGGGCCAGCGCAAAGCCCAGGGCAGCGGAGATGGAGGTGCTGCTGTGGCCCGTTTCAAAGCAGTCGTGCGCGCTCTCCCTGGTTTTCGGAAAACCGCTCAAGCCGCCGTACTGCCTGATGGTCGCCAACTGTTCCCGGCGCCCGGTGAGGATCTTGTGGACATAGCACTGATGGCCGACGTCCCAGATGATCTTATCTTCAGGGGTATGGAATACCAGGTGTAGAGCTATGGTCAACTCTACCACGCCCAGGTTCGGCGCCAGGTGGCCCCCGGTGCGGGACACCGTCTCCACCAGCATCGACCTGATCTCCCGGGCCAGAGTCTCCAACTCTGCAAAAGAGAGGGCGCCTAGGTCAGCCGGTTCTGCAATCTTCTCTATGACCACCGCAAATTCACCTTTTCGGCCTTTTCGAACTTGAAGGAACAAAGAATTCATGGCCTGTCAGTCGCTCCACCCAGGCTACCGCCTGGCCCAACCGGAACATGATCTCGCTGGCCTCCTGCAGGGCAATGCCCTTACCCAGAGCCTTTCCGCACACCGTTACCGCCGCCACCAGAGCTGTCATGATGATCGTGTACCAATTGGATACCAGGTGGCGCTCGGTGATCATCCGGAAAACGATGACGGCGCCCATGGCGCCGGCCAGGGTGCTGGAGATGTCCCCCATGACATCGCTGCAGAAGACCGCTACCTGGTCGGCATTCCTGATCAGGCGGACCGCCTGGCGTGCTCCTGAAACCCTATTCGCGGCCTTGGCGTTTAACGGAGCGACATCCGCTGCAACAGCCGCAAAACCGACCATGTCGGCGCCAACCCCCAGCAGGATGACCAGCAGCAGGACTAGCAACGCAAAATAAACCACCAGTACCCCTAGGAATACACTGGCTACGTAAGTCAGCATCAAGCTCAGAATAAAGGTGAGGAGGGCGTTGCCCAATCCCCTGCGCAGCCATTTGTTTCGCTCCGGCATCTTCGTCAGTCACCCACCATTTCGGATGTCGGAAACAAGAGGTCAGAGGCAGAAAAAACTAAAAAAAAAGCCATAAAAGTCTTTCGTCTGACTTTCGACTTCCGGCATCCGACTTCCGAATTCTGAGGTTTACGGGTGGACGCCCGACAGGTAAATATTGTGGCTTAGGTCTAGCATGTTTTCCCAACAGGACGCCAGAACGTCGCCGTCCTGGTGGTTCCCCTTTAAGCCCTGTTCTGCTTTCGCTGCCGAAAGCAGGGCCAGATTACCACTCAGTCCACACTTTAATCCCGGTCAGGCTCTGTTTGAGCAGGCAGTCTAGGGGTTTTCCCCGGCGTTGCAACCGATTTCTAGCCTCTTTTGCAGAGCAGGTTTGTTTCAATTCCTCATTCAATTCCTCATAAGTACGCAGAGGCACGCTGAAAACGAGGAATCTGCTGTTCACCAACCCCACTCAAGGCAGGCTACGCTGCACACAGCACTAAATGGGTACCGCATGCAGGTCCAACCCTAGCCGTAGTTTCATCCCACGCACTAGGACCTCCGCGGAGGCAGGGTCAACGCCTACATGCCATTGTAGATCGCCCTTCCTCCTTAACTCCCAGCACCAGCCCCCGACTGGGCGTCGAAAGCCAGCACCAGGAACTTCATCGATATGCCGGTGACGGATTTTTAGGCCCGCCTTTGAAATCAGCTGCCCCGACTAGAATACTGCGCCACCCGCTCCTCTCTCCACGCTCCCCGTTTGGGGAGCAACGCTGCCGGATTGAACCGGCTATACTACTTACTCATTATAACATACCGGCCAAATACAAACAAATGGGCGTTTATCTCAGGATTGACGGTTTAACAGGTACCGGGCGGCTCCAATCAGAAATGCCGCCGCGTCTCCCAGGCATGCAATGCTTTGCAGGGCTTTGTTCACTCGCGCTTCGGCATGCATGCGCGCCTGTTCCAGTCCGTACATGGCCGGGTAGGTGGCTTTCCGGTTGGCCAGGTCGCTGTTCAGCGGTTTCCCCAGCAGGGCCTCGTCCCCTGTGAGATCCAGGATGTCGTCGGTGATCTGAAAAGCCAGGCCGAAGCTCAGGCCGTAGCCGGTCAGGGCCTGCAGATCCCGGGCGCCCGCCCCTGCCAGGATGCCGCCGGTCCTCAGGGCGGCGCGAAACAGAGCGGCAGTCTTGTGGAGGTGGATGAATTCCAATTGATCCGGATCGATTGCCTGCCCCTCTGACTCCAGATCGACCACCTGCCCGCCGATCAGCCCGTCGGTGCCGGCCGCTGCCGCTATCTCCGCCATCACCCTCATGACCGGCCCGGCGTTGAAACCCGCGGGCCGCAATTGGTCCAGCGTCCCAAATGCCAGCGTCAGCAGGGCATCGCCCGCCAGGATGGCGATCGCCTCGCCGTACACCCTGTGGCAGGTTGGTTTGCCCCGGCGCAGGTCATCGTTGTCCATCGCCGGGAGGTCGTCGTGGATCAGAGAGTAGGTGTGAATCATCTCCAGGGCTGCCGCGGCGGGTAGCAAAGGCTCCGGGGGCTGCCCCAGCACCTCGGCCGCAGCCAGGGCAAGCGCCCCGCGCAACCGCTTCCCGCCGGCAAAAACGCTGTAGCGCATGGCCTGATGGATGGAAACCGGTTGGCTGCCGGCAGAAGGTAGATAGCGGTCCATGGCCTTGTTGATCATTTCAGCCCTGGCGCTCAGTTCCCGTTCCCAGTTCATCGGCTTGTCACCTTCTCCTGGAAGCAGAGGGACGGTCATTTTGCTTCCTGTCCTGAAAAAAGCTTTCTAGCTGGCTAAATCCGCCTGTTTTCTAATCTTTTTCCGACATCCGACCTCTTGCCTCTGACTTCTGAGATCCCAGCCAGGAGGGGGCAGAGGCGTAATACTCCGACAGCAGCACCTCTACCTGTTCCTCGAAGGCATCCAGGTGCCCGACGCAGATACTCAGGTTCTTTATCCCCTCCCGGAACGCCTCCAAGGACTCCGCCAGGGTCAGGTCACCCTTTTCCAGTTCGGTGACCACTGCTTCCAGGCGGGCGAGGGCATCTTCAAAGGTGATTTCCGATTCAATTATATCCGGTTTCGGGGATCGTGCGCTTCCTTGGTCCATAGCGCATCCTCCAATTATGGCCGTCGGCCATTGGAATACAACTACTGACTGACAACTACCGTATTGGGATGTGTGAGGCGATATCACTCCCGCCTCCCGCTTCCCACTGCTCCTGTTTCTCCCGCACCTCGCAGTTCAGGCTTCCTTCGCCGAGGATCACTTCCAGGAGATCCCCCTCCTTGACGGCGCGGCTGCTCTGAATAATCATGCCGCTGTCCGGGTGGCGGCAGATGCTGTAACCTCTTTTTAAAATTGCCAGCGGGTTCAGGCTGTCCAGCTTCTCAGCCAGCACCTGCTTCCTGTTTCCCGCCTGGTCGCGCCCTGACTGCATCCTGTGCAGCAGTTGCACCTGCAGCAGCTTCAACTCCTGTTTGTACCGGGAGCAAAGCTGCCGGGGATAGCGATCCAGTTCCCGTTCGCCGATCTCCTGCAACTGCCGCTGCTTTTGCCTGAGCGTACCCTGAACAGCCGCCTGGACCAGGCGGCCCTGAAGCTGGCGCAGCCTGTTTTCCAACTCCAGGTGCGAGGGTACTGCCAACTCTGCGGCAGCCGAAGGGGTGGCCGCCCGGACGTCGGCGACCAGGTCGGCGATGGAGTAATCGGTCTCGTGTCCGACGGCGCTCACCACCGGATGGCGCAGCTTGAAGATCATGCGCGCCACCTCCACCGTGTTGAAGGCCCACAACTCCTCCAGGGAGCCCCCGCCCCTGCCGACAATGATCAGATCGACATCCTGCCGCCGGTCGAGCGCCTCCAGGGCGGCGCAGATCTCCCGGGGCGCCTGTTCACCCTGAACGGCGGCAGGCGCTAGCACTATGGAAATACTTGGCCAGCGGCGCCGCATCACCGTTACCAGGTCATGCCACGCCGCTCCGTTTTGTGAGGTGACCACGCCGACTTTACGGGGAAAACGGGGCAGTGACTTTTTATGCTCCGGCGCAAACAGCCCCTCCGCCTGCAACTGCTCCTTGAGACGGCAATATGCCACGTAAAGCGCTCCCATGCCGTCCGGCGCCAACTCCTCCGCGTACAACTGGTACTGCCCGTCCCGCTCGTAGATGCTGACGTAGCCCCGCACGATCACGTTCATCCCGCTCTCCGGCAGGAAGTTCAACTGGCTGCAGCGTGAGCGGAACATGACGCAACGCATGCAACTGGCGGCATCTTTCAAGGTAAAGTAGAGATGGCCGGAGGTGTGATGCTTGCAGTTCCCGATCTCTCCCCGAACCCAGATGTTGCCCAGCAGGGCATCCGCTTCCAGGAGATCCCGCAGGTATCCGGTTACTTCCCCCACGCTGTAGACCCGGCGCAACATTTTTTTCTATGCCCCAGCCTTGTCTTTGGCGGCAATCAGCAAATTGTAGATGAGCATGATGATCCGCACCGGCCCCACTCCGCCCGGCACCGGGGTGATCGCTCCCGCCACCCCGGCGGCGCTGTCGTAGTCCACGTCCCCGACCGACTTCCCGTCCACCCAGTTGGAGCCGGTATCGATGACGATGGCGCCCGGCTTCAGCATGTCGCCGGTGACCGCCCGCGGCCTGGCGACCTCGGTAACCACGATGTCGGCCTGCCTGGTGTAGGGGGCAAAATCCACATCCGGGCTGACCAGGGTCACGGTGCAGCCCTTTTCGAACAGCATCACGGTGACCGGCTTGCCGATCTCGATCGAGAAGCCGACGACCACGGCGTGCTTGCCCTTGAAATCGATCCCCTGCTTTTCCAGGATCTTGATGCAGGCATAGGCGGTGACTCCCCAGTAGCATTTGTCACCGATCAGCAAGTTTCCGATGTTGACCGGATGGAAGGCATCGACGTCCTTCTCCGGCAGGATGGCGCCCATTACCTGTTTTTCATACTGGTGCAGGTGGTGCGGCAGAGGGCACTGGACCAGGATCCCGTGCACGCTGTCATCCCGGTTCAGCTTATCCACCAGGGCCATCAACTGCTCGAGAGTGGCATCCTCGGGCAGGTGGTGGGTCTCCCCCAGGGCGCCCACGCTCTCGGCTGCCTTGGCCTTGGTCCGGACGTACAGGGCCGAGTCCTGGGCATCCCCGACCAAGATCAGGGCCATCTTGGGAGTGATCCCCTTCTTTTTGAGGTCCTCCGTCTCCTGGGCCAACTGCTGCCTGATCTCCTCGGCGATCTCCTTTCCGACAATACGCACTGCTGCCACGTATGCAACCCTCCTAAAATGTTATTTGACCCTGAACTTGTGTGGGACGCGTCACCGTCCCCTGTCCCATAATAAGGAAAGGAGAACTGGACCATTGCAGCATCCAGTTCTCCGATCAGCCGTCCTAAACCTCTAGCCTCTCTTCTCAAGCTGCCACTTGGCCGCTTCCACGGTGTTCTTCATTAAGATGGCGGTGGTGGCAGTTCCGGCGCCGCCCGGCACCGGGGTGATATAGGCCGCCTTTTCGGCAGCGATCTCGGTCTCCACGTCGCCGACGATCTTGCCGTCCTTGGTGGCGTTGATACCGATATCGATCACGATGGCGCCCTCTTTGATCCAGTCGCCCTTGACCAGGTGAGGCACGCCGACAGCCACGACCAGGATCTCCGCCCTTCTGACGTGGTACTCGGACATGCCGCGCTGGCCGGTGGCGATGTGGCTGATGGTGACAGTACCGAATTCATTGAGGAACAGCAGCCCTGTCGGCTTGCCCACGATGTCGCTGTGGCCGACAATCACTACCTCCTTGCCGTAGATGTCCACTCCGGTGGATTTCACCAGTTCAAAGGCACCCAGAGCGGTGCAGGGAACCAGGCGGGGCTTGCCAAAGGTTACCATGCCCATGTTGGTCGGGGTCATACCCTCGACGTCCTTCTCGTAGGCAATGCTCCACTGGCAGACTTTGCCGTCAATCTGGGCCGGTAGGGGCATCTGCAGGATGATGCCGGTGACGTTCGGGTCGTTGTTCAGGCCGGCGATGTGCTTCAGGAGTTGGTCCTGGGTCAAGTCCGCAGGCAGTTCCTGGAGGTCATACTTGATACCGACAGCCTCGGCAACCTTGCGCTGGGCGTTGGTGTAAACGCGGGACGCATCGTTCTGCCCCACCTGGATGGCGACCAGGCTCGGCGATACTCCCTTGGCCTTTAACTCGACGACTTCCTTAGAAACCTCACCCTTGATCTTCTCCGCAAGCGGTTTTCCTAACAACAGTTGAGCAGCCATCGCTTTGCTTTACCTCCCTAAAATTATTTTCTCCAATCGCTCCCTCCCAGCGGGAGCGAACTGTTACGTGATCAAGAACCCGGGTATGACCCCCTTTCGTTTTCTTGTTAAACCCACACCGCGTTCGGCTGCATAGACATACCTCTCACCCCACGGCATAGGGCCAGCGTGGGGGTTTTCATGGGTAATTCTCTGTGAATCAATCAAATTCCTGCCTGATGCCAAAAAGTTTCTGTTTGTCCTGAAACAAAAAAACCTGGCGTAGTTTAACCAGATTCGGCAGCAACTTCTTTGGCAATGCGGCCTAAAATGCCGTTGATAAAACGCGGTGCGTCCTTGTGGCTGAAAGTTTTGGCCAGTTCGAGGGCTTCATCTATGGCAACGTTGACCGGTGTGGTAGGATAATAAAGCATTTCAAACAGGCTCAGCCTCAGAATGTTGCGGTCCACATTAGCCATCCGGGGCAGATCCCAATCGGTGGCATATTGGGTCAGGTAATCGTCGATCTGCTGCTGATGCTCCAGGGTTCCTGCCACCAGGGTGCGGGTAAAATCCGCCGTGGCGCCGGTCGCCCTGCATTCATTCAGCGTGTAGACCAGGGCGCTCTCCGGCCTGGCCTTGCCCACGTCCACCTGGAACAAAACCTGCATGGCCATCTCACGCGCCCGCCGCCTACTCAAACGGAACACTCCCCTGACTTACTTCCGGCCTCATCGTTCGCCAAACAGACGCCTCCACAGAGCATTCAGGCTGCCCTCTTCATCGAATCGCTTGCCGATAAAATATCCGATCAGGACGCAGATGGCGATGCCTACCGACTTCCAGAAGCCGAAGATGATGATCAGCAGGGCCACCAAGAGGCCGACGACAGCGCCAACCACCGCGCCCCTATGCCTGTCCATCAGATCCAACAGAATCTCGAATACGGATCGGCCATCCCGCATGTAAATCTCCTTCCTTCTGTTGTCCTGACTTGAACAATTGCCGCTCAGAGGTTCATACCTTCTTTTGGCGCCATACGGCCGGATTCACTGAAATCTCACGCCGTAGAGCTTCTTCCGGCTTCCGACTTACGGCTTCCGTTACCACAGATGACAACCCGCTCTAATGCCCCCGCTTCCTTGAAGCGGCGGGATAAGAGCGGCTAGTCACTGTATTAACTGGCTCTAAGCTTCAGTGGGGGTATCAATCCCCCGCTGAAGCCAAGACCCAGTTGAACAGCCGCTACTCGACCCGGGCGCGTGACTCGAACGAGACGCCTTCAATCAACACCTGTACCTGCCGCACATGAATGCCCGCTTTTTCTTCCAGGTAATTCTGAACCGCCTCTTGGGCCTCCTGGGAGATCGCCGGAAGGTTGGCCTCCGGACTGACATTCAGGCGCAGGTCAACCGCAACGCCGCCCTTTTCATAGTGCAACAGGGGCTTGATCTCCCGGATCTCCCGAATCTGCCGGGAAGCCCGGCGGATCAGATCCTCAAGGGCCGGCACCGAGATGTCCACCCGACCGTAACTGGTATCCTGGATCATCAACTCCCGGTAACGGTGAGAGCCCCTGACGGCGGCAACGATCAGGTCCAAGGCCAGTAAAATCACCAGCACGCTGACGACGCCGATAATCCAGCGATTATCTGTAATGACCAGGAGTGACTGCAGATACCCCTGGGGAATAACCCAGCCCAGGGCAAGCGCAAGCACGATCCCGGCAAAAATCATGATTATTATGGCAAATACTGCTGACAGCAATCGGTGCGCTGGCTGCATATGCCCCGAGCGGCTCCTTTCCATTCCCACTAACTTTTTTCCTGCTTCTGTTCCATTCTTTTTCCTGCTTCTGACCTCTTGCTTCCGGCCTCTGTTACGTCTTCTTGCCTCTGACCTCTGTTATGCGCCGCTATCTGACGCGCTGCTGCTCATCCTGCCCTTCGGCAAAGGAAACGCCCAGAACGTGAACATTGACCTCGATCACCGCCAGGCCGGTCATGCTTTCTATCGCCTGTTTGACGTTCTCCTGGACCCGCAGGGCCACATCAGGGATGCGCACGCCAAATTCCACGATGACGAACAGATCTATCGCCGCCTCGCGCTCACCAACCTCAACCTTCACACCGCGAGCCAGGTTGCGACGGCCCAGCATTTCGGCAATGCCCCCGGCAATGCCCCCGCTCATGCCGGCAACACCATCGATCTCTGTAGCTGCCAGGCCGGCAATGACCGCTACCACCTCGTTGGCAATACGGATCGTACCCAGAGGGGTCTGGCTTGTCTCCCCCACGATATTGCCATCAACCACCCTGCACCACCCCCGGTTTTCGTCGGCATACAAATTGTTACCATTACCAGCCTCATTATACCAGACAAAAATGGATTTGCAAGGCAGATCAAAGGCTCTCCAACCTGCGCTGGATAAAGTTGGTATACGTCTCGCCACGCTGGAACCAGGCGTTGTTCATGATGCGCTGCAGAAAGGGAATGGTGGTGACCACGCCGTCGATCTGGAACTCACCCAGGGCTCGCTGCATGCGCCTGATCGCCTCCCGGCGGTCGTTCCCCCAGGTGATCAGCTTGGCGATCAGCGAGTCGTAATAGTGGGGAATTTCGTAGCCGATGTAGATGCCGCTGTCAACTCGCACCCCGAAACCTCCCGGGGGCAGGTAACCGGTCACCCGGCCCGGACAGGGCCGCCAATCGTGGTCCGGGTCCTCGGCATTGATGCGGCACTCGATCGCCACTCCCCGCGGCGCGATCTCCTCCTGGCGGTAGGGTAACGGTACACCGGCGGCAATGTCGATCATGGCAGCCACCAGGTCGATCCCGGTCACCCATTCGGTGACCGGGTGCTCCACCTGGATCCTGGTGTTCATTTCGATGAAATAATAGCTTCCGGACTTGTCCAACAAAAACTCCACCGTCCCGGCCCCGCTGTAGCTCACAGACTGGGCCGCCCGGACCGCCGCCTCGCCCATCTGTCGCCGCAGGTCCCCGGTGAGCGACGGGCAGGGGGTCTCCTCAACCAGCTTCTGGTGCCGGCGCTGAATGGAGCAGTCCCTTTCCCCCAGGTAGACTGCATGGCCGTGCTGATCCGCCAGTACCTGGATCTCCACGTGCCGCGGCTCTTCCAGGTATTTCTCCAGGTAGACGTCACCATCGCCGAAAGCTGCTTCCGCCTCGGTGCGTGCTGCAGTGACCGACTTCTCCAGGTCATTCAGGTTGTTGGCCACCCGCATCCCTCTGCCGCCGCCACCGGCGGAGGCCTTGACAATCACCGGATAGCCGATGCTCTCGGCAATCTGGGCGATCCCGTCATCCCTGGTGACCAACCCCGGGGATCCCGGCACCACGGGCACCCCGGCCGCAGCCATCAACTCCCGGGCGCGGGCCTTGGCCCCCATCGCCTCGATGGCGGAGGCGGGCGGCCCGATGAACTTGATCCCGGAAGTCTCGCAGATCTCGGCAAAATAGGGGTTCTCGGACAGAAAGCCGTAGCCGGGATGGATCGCCTCGACCCCCCTGCTGACAGCAGCGCTGATGATATTGGGAATGTTCAGGTAGCTGCGGGACGGCTGCGGCGCCCCGATGCACACTGCTTCATCAGCCATCCGCACATGGAGGGCATCCCGGTCCGCCTCAGAATAGACGGCAACCGTTTTGATGTTCATCTCCTGGCAGGAGCGGATGATCCGGACGGCGATCTCCCCCCGGTTGGCTATGAGGATCTTCTTGAACACAGGTGGTCCTCCTCAAAGTCGGAAGTCAGAATGTGACCTCCTGCTTCTGGTATGAAGCTAACTTTTTGAGCCGCATTTACACATAGAAGGGCATTGGCTCCGCCAATGCCCACTAGAATCTCGCCTCTAACACGCCCGCTAAAGCAGGCACCCGACATCTCACTTCTCAACCCTCCGGCTCGATCAGGAAGAGAACCTGCCCGTACTCTATCGGCTGGGCGTTCTCGACCAGGATCTCCACGATCTCGCCCGCGGATTCCGCCTCGATCTCGTTCATCAACTTCATGGCTTCAATGATACACAGGGTTTGGCCCTCTTTGACCCTGCTCCCGGCCTCCACGAAGGGTGGGGCATCGGGGGCCGGCGCCCGGTAGAAGGTGCCTACCATCGGGGCCACCACCTCTATCAGGTTGGCCCTGCTCTCGCCCAACATGGTCCGCGGCTCTACGGCAGCAGGAGGACCAGCCTGCTCCGCCTCTCCCACGGCCACCCCGAGGTTGGACCTGCTCGCGCTCTTGCACGCAGAGTCCTCCCCGGCGGCCCCTTTCCTGATCTTGACCTTCATCCCGGCTGTCTCTACTTGCAGCTCATTGACCTCGCTCTGGCTGACCAGCCTGATAAACTCCTTCACATCTTCGATGTTCATCTCTTCGTCCTCCCTGGATGCCTGGGAAGCAGGGGTTCTTGGCGGCCACGCCGCGCCCGGAGGACGCCCGGACGCCGGCTCCGCCGGTCTTTTAGCCGGCTCCGCAGGCCTGGGCGTTGCTTTTTCCTCCGCCTCCGCAACCGCGGGTGAGCACCCAGTATCGTCCTCCCGTACCTTTTTACGGTACTCGAAGAACTTCCTGGCTACAGCGGGGAAAAGGGCGTAGGTGATGTAATCCTCCTCGGACTCTGCCAGGTCCCTGATCTCTTCCCTCATGCGTTCGAACCTGTTCTCTATCAGATCAGCCGGGCGACAGGTGATCGGCTCCTCGTCGCCGATGATCAGGCGCTGGATCTTCTTGTCAATCGGAGCGGGCGGCTTGCCGTAAAAGCCCCGGACATAGTCCTTGACCTGCTGGGGCACTATCTTGTAGCGCTCGCCCTGCAGGACGTTCAGCACACCCTGGATGCCCACGATCTGGCTGGTGGGCGTGACCAGGGGCGGATAGCCGAGTTCGGCGCGGACGCGTGGTATCTCCTTGAGCACATCCTGCATGCGGTGCAGGGCCTTCTGCTCCTCCAACTGGCTCACCAGGTTGGTGATCATGCCTCCCGGCACCTGGTGGTCGAACACCATCATGTCGTTGATCCGGGTGACGCCACGCTCAAAGCCGCGCCGCCGCCGGAGATCCTCCCAGTAGTTGGCGATCTCGAACAGGTGGTGCAGGTCGAGGCCGACATCGTGTTCGGTTCCCTGCAACGCCCGCACCATGGTCTCTACCGGAGGCTGGGACGAACCGAAGGCCAGGGGGCCGGAACAGGCGTCGAAGATATCCACTCCCGCCTCCACCGCCTTCAGGCAGGCGCCGATGGCCATACCGCCGATATAGTGAGTATGCAGGTGAACAGGCACCTGCAGCCTCTCCTTGAAGAGCGACACCAGGTTATATGATGCATAGGGGGAGATCATCCCGGCCATGTCCTTGATGCAGATGGAGTCAGCGCCCATGTCCTGCAACTGAAGGGCCGTCTCCAGGTAATGCTCGAAGGTGTGCACCGGGCTAAGGGTATAGACGACGCTGGCCTGGATATGCGCTCCGGTCTTCTTGACCGCCTTCATCGGCACTTCCATGTTGCGCACGTCGTTCAGGGCGTCAAAGATCCGGAAGACATCGATGCCGCACTTGGCAGCCTGATCTACAAAGGCATAGACGATGTCGTCGGCGTAATTGGAGTAGCCGACCACGTTCTGGCCGCGGAGCAGCATCTGCAGGGGCGTGTTCCTCACGTGGGCCTTGATCACCCTGATCCGCTCCCAGGGGTCCTCGTTCAGGTAGCGGATGCAGACGTCAAAGGTAGCCCCGCCCCACATCTCCAGGGACCAGTAGCCGACCTTGTCAAGCTCCTCCAGAATCGGAACCATGTCTTCAGTGCGCATGCGAGTCGCCCACAGGCTCTGGTGGGCATCGCGCAGGGTCGTATCTGTGATTCTTGGCCTCACTGCCGGTTCCTCCTCACCTCATCGCAAAGAAACCGTGTCATTGCCCGCCTAAAGTTATTGTAAATTGTATCCTACAACAGGTGATTTTGCAACCGGCGGTATCCAAGTATACAATGTACGAAGCGAGATGCGGGATGCGTGAGGCGCAGCCAGTTCAAACCTTGGGGATGACGAATACGCTCCCGGCATCGAGGCCCGTGGTTTTGGCAACCAGCGTCTTGATCTGGTCCACCTCTGACGGCGGCAGCGAGCGCACCTGGACGACAACAGTGGCCGAGCGAGGCAGGATCATGACCGCGGCATCATTGTAGCCCCTGGCCATCACCAGATTTTCCAACTCCGTCTCCTTGGACATGTTCTCAGACAACTGCATCAGGTCTCGCTGGGCGCTGTCACGGATCTCGCTGCTGGAGTCGGCCTGGCCGGCAATCTCCTTGAGGGTCTCCATCTGCTCGCTGCGCACCCGGTCCCGGTCCAGGCGGCACTCCACAAAAAATTCCTCCCTGGTCAGGTCGGGCATGGCCGGCAAGAGATCTACCTGCTGTTGACCCTGTTGCTGGGTCTTGGCCGCTTTGTCGCTTGTCGGCGCAACCGGGGCTGGGGACCTGGGGGCCTGGGCACGGTTGGCAACCAGGGAATAACCGCTGGCCAGGATGAAGAGGGCCAGCAGGAGACAGAACAGCGCCGATTTCTTGTTGACATACAACACTCTCACGTTCATGACCTTCCTTTCGGTAATACCATCACCCGGTATGAGGGAATATCGAGCACCGTTTCCACCGCCTGGATGAGCTTCTCCTTCAGGCCCGGGTTGTTGGCGCCTTCAGCGAGCACCAACACCCCGGCGATCTCCGGATGCAACTCCTTGACGACGACCGGAGCATTGCTGCCGCTGTTCGCCGACTGCAGCAGCACCAGGTCGTCCTGCTCGTTCACCTCGTTGGTGGTCCTGTTCCCGCCGCCCTGGTCCTTCTCCTGGATCGTCTGGTCCTGTTTGTTGACGTTCTGGGCATAAACGCTCTCCGCCCCGGACTTGAGGGTAACTGTCACCTGGACACTTCCGGCCCCGTCCACCGCGCCCAGGATCGCCGCCAGCCGGCTTTCAAGCTGTTCTTCCACCGGTGTCAGGTCATCACCGGCAGCAGGCTGCTCTTCGACGCTGGGCGCAGGCTGACTGGCCGGGGGATTGCTGCGCGGCGAAAACCAGGAGCCCGAAAAAACCAGCAGCAACAATCCGATCCCAAACACCAACAGCAATTGCCACATCTGCGGCCCACGCAGAAAAGGGTACCGCTTTACCAGATCACGCCACATCTCTGTCACACTGCCCGGCATACTACACACCTACCTTACTCCTTAAAATTGACGCTGACCTGTTCTTTTTGTAATCCAAACAGGCTGGCCACAGTCTCCTGCACTTGGTCGACGATCTCTTGCCGGGAAGCGGGGGGACTTGACGCCGCCTTCGGAGCGCTCCCGATCTGTACGGGCTTTACCGGACTGACCACCTGCTGGGTATCGGATTGCAGCTCTACCACCACTTTTTGCACCGTCCCCAGCGATTTCAGAGAGGCGTCGGGGCTCAGCGACACTGTGGCATTGGCCGCCTTCACGCCCGGGACGAGCCTGCACATGACCTCGATCTGGTCCTCCAGGCTTTGGACGTAAGCGGCCTGCTCCTGGGCGGAGGTCACTGCCTGCATCGACCGTCCCTGCTCCAGGATCTTGTCCAAACCGACCCCTCCGCTTTCGCTATTGACAGGCAAGGAAAAGTTCAGAGGCGGCGGCTGCCTGAACAGAGTCACGATCGGCCCCAGTACCGCCAGCATGATAAAAAGACCGATAATCACCTGGACAAAGCGGCGCGTTCCCTGCATCGGCAGCATCATCTCCAGAAAAGCCGCCAGTATCACCAAAAAAACCAGGGTTCGGACAAGCTGGCGAATGGTTTCCATACCGCCCCCTTTCACCTCCTCCGCATCCGGGAATGCGGCGCACAGGCCGCTTCTCACTGCAGCACGGCGGTGACATTGCCCAGCCCCACCACGATGGTGATCACCACCAGGAACATGATCCCCACCGCCAAGACTGCGGCGAACACGATGAACAGGTAATTGCCGAGCAGTTGCAGAGCGTCACCGAGTTGCTGGGCGCCCAGCGGCTGCATCAGGGCTGCAGCCACCCTGTAGACAATTACCGCCGACAGGACTTTCATTACCGGGAGGGCACAGAGAAAAATCAGGGTAACCGCCCCGACGATGCTGATAGCGCTTTTCATATACATAGAGCAGCCCACCACCACGTCCACGGCGTCGGTCAGGATCTTTCCGACCACCGGAATGAAGACGGCAGTGGCAAACTTGGCGGTGCGGATACCGACCCCGTCGCTGATCGCCCCGGCGGCGCCCTGCACCGTCAGAATCCCCAAGAAAATCGTGATAAACAGGCTGAGCAGGATCCCGCTGCCATCCCTGAAGAGGTTGGCCAGCCGCGATAATTGCAGGCGCTCGGAAAGCTGGTTGACTATACCCAGCACGGCGGCGCAGAAGATCAGGGGGAAAACCACGTTGTCGATCAGGGTTCCCAATAAATTCATCGACACGATGATCACCGGCTGCATCAGGGAAACTGTGGTAAGACCGCCCATGGCGGCCGTCAGAGTGAGGATCACCGGCAGCAGCGACTGCATCAGCCCGACCATGCTGACGATGGCGTCCCTTCCGGTGTTCATGGCCAGGGTGAAGGAACTCAGGGCAACGGTCAGCAGGGCGAGCAGCCCCACACCATGCGCCAGCCTGGCGACGGTATTCTCTTCAAAGGCGCCGGTCAGGTGCTCGAGCAGGGCCAGCACCGTTCCCAGCACCAGCAGCTTGCCCAGCAGGGCGACATGGGTCAGGACCTCTTGAAAAAAGATCTTTGCCAGCGCCTGGAGCAAACTTTTCGGGTCCAGCTTCAGTTGGCCGCTGCGGATGGATTCCAGGGTATTTACCAGGCTGAAGCTGGACAACTGCGCCTGAAGATCGCTGTCAACCTGCTTCTCATACCCCTCCAGGTCATTCAAATTCAACTGATCAAACTGCTTGGCAATCAGAGCGCCGGGATCCGGCTGCTCCCCTCGGGTGTCCTCTGGGCGCGGGTCAGTGTCCCCGCCGGTCGCCGCCTGAACGCGCGGCGCCGTGTCCCCGCCAGTCGCGGCCTGCAGGTTCGTGTCAGGCGTCAGGGCGCCGGCCGGTGCCGGCAGCGCCAGCAACAGCAAGACCGCCAATATGGGCAGTATATACAGGGGCAGTATTAATCGCATCTGCTTCAAGTAGCTCACCCCTCCATCACGGCAGCAAGCGCACGATGGCCTCCAGGATTGCCGCAAAGATTGGCAGAGCCAGGATCATGATCAGGACTTTTCCTGCCAGCTCGATCTTATTGGCCACCGTACCCTCACCGGAGTCGCGGCACACCTGGGCGCCAAACTCGGCAATGTAGGCAATGCCCAGTATTTTCAACAGGGTGGTCAGGTAGAGCTCGTCCACCTGGGCACGCCGGGTCACATCCTCGAACACGGTGATGATCGCCCCCAGCTTTTTCAGCACCATCAAAAAGACGATCACGCCAAAACCGAGGGCCAGGATCAGGGCCATTTCAGGGCGTTCCCGGCGCAACAGCACTGCAAAAACCGCAACCATCAGACCCAGGGCAACAACCTGCATTATTTCCAAGGTTCTGCACCCTCTACCACAGATGACTACCGCTCTAATGCCCCCGCTTCCTCCGCATCCGGGCTTACAGCCCGGCCTGAAGAATGCGGAGTACATCTGAAGCGGTGGGCGCCCGTATCCGGGCTAACGCCCGGCCTGAACGCCGGCTCAAGGCTCCGCCTTGGCTGAAAGCCCAAGTGACGCTAAGCCCCTGGATCAGTGCAACTAAGGCTTCCGCCTTCGCGGGGTACCCTCTGGGTCGGCTCGGCGCAAGCCAAGTTTTCTAGATAAGCTTCAGTGGGGGAAAGCAATCCCCCACTGAAGCCAAGACCCAGTTGAAACGCTGATCAGAAAAGATGAAACACCGAACGCACCGTGGTAAACAATTGGCTGATCAACTGCACCACCATGATCAGGACCACCACCACCCCGGCCAAGGTCACCATCTGGGCCTGTTCCTTCTTGTTCGCCTGTTCCAGAATGATGTGCAGAACGGAGATCAGGATGCCGAGCCCGGCAATTTTGAAGATCAGGTCCACATTTAACATGAGGCAGCCCCTTTCTCGCCCTACAGCAGTAATAAAACAATGCCGATACCCACCAGGAAACCCCCGTATTTCCAGATCCGTTCGTTCTTCTGGCGGTCGCGTTCGGCTTTCTCTTCCTCCTGGCGCAGGTGGAACGCAGTGAGAGTGATGTGTTTATGCTGATCTGCACGGTCCGAAGAACCCAGGGCCTCTCCGAATGAGTGCAGGATCGCCCGGTCTTCCTCGGTGAGGGCCGTCCGGCGGATGTTCCGCTCGACGGCCAGGTTCCAAGCCTCCCCGGCAGTAAAGCCGCTGCTCTTGCCCAAGATGGCGCCGGCTTCACTAAACACGGCCCCCACGGCCTCTCCGGCCGCGGCTGCCACCTTGGAAAGCGCAGCCGGCAAGGGGGTGGCGCCGTACATGATCTCCGTGTCCAGCAACTGCAGGGCCTCCTGCAGCGTCCGCAACTGGCGGGTGCGCAGGGAATAGGCGGAGGCCGCCCTCAAGCCGGCAATGCCCGCCGAGCAGATGACCAGCAGGGAGGCAATCAGCTTGAACATGGCCAACATGGCTCATCCCACCTTCCTTAGAGGTCGGAGACAAGGGGTCGGGGGTCGGCTTCCAGTCTCCTGCTTGAAATAAAAGACCTACAAGTCTTTCATCCGGCATCCGGTTTCCGGCATCCAACTTCTGTTCTGGCATCCGGCTTCCGGATTCCGACCTCTGATATCACCGGCTTCTTGTGCCCGTCCCAGATGCCCTCGAGGGTACCCGGCCCCTTGCGCCGGCTCAGGAAGACGTAGCGCTGGAAGACCCGTTCAGCTACCAGGTCACGGAGGTGGGGGCGCTGCTCCAGTTCTTCGAAGCGGCAGGCATGCACGGTGACCAGCACGCTGACCCCCGTGTAGACCATCTCCCAGACGGCATCCACATCCTGTTTCCGTCCGATCTCATCGGTGGCGATCACCTGGGGCGACATCGACCGGAGCAGCATCAGCATCCCCACAGCCTTGGGGCAGTGGTCGAGCACATCCACCCGGGGGCCCAGGTCATGCTGGGGCATCCCTCCGTAACTGGCTGCAATCTCGCCCCGCTCATCCACCAGCCCCAGGGAGCAGCCCGGGAGCTTCAACTCCGGCACGCCACAACTGAGCAGGCGCACCAGGTCCCGGAGGACAGTTGTCTTCCCGGCCCGGGGCGGTGAGACGATCAGCGTATGATAGGGGCGGCCCTCCTGGCGATCGATCAGGTATGGCAGGATGTTCCGGGCAGCCCCGGGGACAGCCCGGGCGATCCGGAAACAGAGGCTGCCGATGTCTCTTAGCGTTTTCAGGGCGCCGGCCTCCAGCACGGCCTTCCCCGCCAGGCCAACCCTGTGCCCTCCCGGAATGGTCAGAAAACCCTGCCGGAATTCCTCTTCAAAGGCGTAGAGAGAACTCTGGCTGATCAACTGCACCGTTTTCCAGACGTCTTCCGCAGTGACCATGTAAGCCCCACTGGGCATGTCCACCGCCTGGCCCCGCTGATCGACAAAGCAATCCCGCTGGTCTGTTTTTATCGCCAGGGGACGGCCCTGGCGAATTCGGATCTCCTCGAGGTTCCTGGCCAGCGGGGGGGGCAACTGCTCCAGGATCTCTCTCAGCGGGGGCGGCAGATATACAAACACCGAGTGCAGACTGGCTGTTGTATCCAGAGGCATGGGCGATCTCCTCCCCCTGTACTTATATAGATATTGCTCGATTACCAACTTTATGAAAGAGGTGGCCGCCCACGAAGTTTTCTCCCCCTGAAAAAATTTGCCCTGAAAAAGAAAAAAGCCCTCTTCGGGCTTTACTGGCTGCTCTTTCAGTATGTGTTAGATGTCCTCGGTCTCCGACTCGCCCTGATCAGGTTTCTTCTTGGCCTTCCCGGCGCCCTCCGGCAGCGGCATCGACCCGTCGTTCACAAATACCACCTGGTTGCAGTTGGGACAGGTGATCTCGACGATATCGTCGTCGTTGAGGAGATCCTCTTCGAAGCAGATGATGTCGTGGCAGTTCTTGCACTCCACTTCCACGTAATTCAACTCTTCTTCGGAAATGCTGCCCAGTTCGTCATCATCTTCATCGTCTTCATCCTCATCCTCTTCATCCAGGTCCTCGTCCTCGTCGTCATCTTCATCGTCGTCCTCGTCGTCCTCGTCGTCATCTTCGTCCTCGTCCTCGTCGTCATCTTCATCGTCTTCATCGTCGTCATCGTCGTCGTAAAGGTCCTCGTCAATGCTCTCCAGGTAATCCTCCATGTCCTCCTGGGCGGCCTCGATCTCCTCCACCTTGTCGATCAGGTCGGCCAGGATATCGATCATCTTCTTGAGAATCCGGGCCTCATCCTTGCCCTCCTCAAACTTCAACCCCTCAGCCAATCCTTGCAGGTAAGCAATCCTCTCGCGCAAATCATCCATGGGTATACCCTCCCTGACTATGACTTGTTTGTTCGTTTCAATCCACGCCCGCCTGCTATGCAGGCGAACCAGCACTGAAGCAACTTATCGGCTTCTTTGATATTACCACATATTTGGAGAACGTATACAGCGACTTGGCGAGCTTTTGTAGCCTTCCTGGCAGTGGGCACGGCAACGCCCTACATTAGCGCCAGGCGTTCCATTAGTGCCGGTTGGTGATTTTTGCTCGAAAAGCGGGTCACGCTCGTTCCAGGTACTCCCCGCTCCTGGTGTCAACCTTGATCACAGTGCCCGCACCGATAAACAGGGGCACTTGGATGATCAGCCCGGTCTCCAGGGTGGCCGGCTTGGTGCCTCCAGTAGCGGTATCGCCGCGCAGTCCCGGGTCGGTGGCGACCACTTCAAGCTCCACGGTATTCGGAAGTTCAACCCCGATCAGGCTGTCGGCATGGGTCAGCAGGTAAAGATTCATGTTTTCCTTGAGATACTTGACGTTGTCACCCAACTGCTCCCCGCTGAGGCTGGTCTGTTCATAAGTCTCGTTATCCATCAGGACGAAAGAATCTCCCTCCCGGTACAGGTACTGCATCTCCCTGCGCTCCAGGTGGGCACGGAGGAGCTTCTCCCCCGCCCGGAAGGTCCTCTCGACAACGCCGCCCGTGCGGAGGTTCTTCAGCTTGCAGCGCACAAAGGCCGAACCCTTGCCCGGCTTGACATGCTGAAAATCCACCACTGTCCAGACGTCTCTCTCGACCTCAATGGTCAAACCGGTGCGAAAATCATTTGTAGAAATCATGTCCTGGCAGGTTTCCTCTCCTTTCTCAGGCTGCTAAATAGTAATCTGCCCCAGTTTATCTATTTTCATAGATTTTCATGCAGCAAGCCTCAAAATACACTAGATGATATTCCTCATTACTACCATAATACCATTTTACCACGAAGAAATTTCGGCTATTAGGGTTTTCGTCTGTAAATAAGGCTCCGCCAAAAAGCTATACACTAAAAGGGTCTTGAATATCTTTGACATACGATCCATATTTATCTTAGGCAGGGCACAAAGGCCGATGGTTTACTGGCGGGAGCTTACTGACTCCGAATATTAAACAGGTCTGAGCAACTTTTGAGTACACGCTATTGTGCCTCGAGCACGTAGACGAAAATTCGTCATGTTCAGGTTGCTCAATCTCCTGCCTAATACTCCTGTAGGGAGGCATTTCAATGGATGCAATAATCGAACGCTGTGCAGGTATTGATGTTCACAAAGATGTTCTGACAGCTTGTGCTCTTACCGGCCCCCTTGATCGAGAACCACATAAGGAGATTTTAGAGAATACTCCACCTCAACTCAGGACCTTTTAGCATTGGCAGAGTGGTTGGGTGAGCAGGGGATCACCGACATCGCCATGGAAAGCACCGGGGTCTACTGGAAGCCGGTGTGGCGCATCCTGGCCGGGTCGGGATACAACTTCAAACTGTTGCTAGCCAATGCCCGTACCAGTAAACCGCAAACAAGAAACCTATCACCCAGCCACGCCCCGTTTTCTCTGCATAAGACGAGGCTCACCTGTTTCATCAATACCGCTGTGTTCTTGCCGATGCAGAAGAGAGAACCATCATCGATCTACTGCCAAACCGTAACTGAAGCCAAGATCGTTATTGACAAGTTTCACGTGGTCAGATACGCCTCGGATGCCCTGGAAGCCGCCAGAAAAGAGACCAGAAAATCTCTTACTGATAGCCAGCGCAAGACATTGATGCATGACAGGTTCGTTCTCTTGAAACGGCCTCAGAGCCTGGACGCGCATGAACGGCTTGTGCTTGGACACTGGTTAACGTTTCCTCTTATGCGGCAGGCATATGATTTGAAGGAGAGCTTTTACGATCTCTTTGATAGCGGTGTCACCAGGCAAGTGGCGGAGCTTGAGTATGAACGCTGGCTGAAAGGCATTACCCCGGAAGTCAAACCGTATTTTGAGACCCTCGCGAGGGCTGTGGGGAACTGGCACGAAGAGATATTCTCATATTTCGATCTCCAGCCCAACCCGGTTACCAATGGCTATACGGAAGCTCTTAATAATGCTGGGCGCCCAATCTCAGAGCACCAAAAAGTCCTTGGTTACAGGGGTCAGGACCTCACATCCGGTTTCCGTCACCAGAACGGTGTCTTCGATGCGAACGCCCCCCCAGCCGGGAATGTAGACCCCCGGTTCCACCGTCGTGATCATACCCGCCTTCAGTGTCATCTCCTGCTTGGGCGCCAGACGGGGCGCCTCGTGGATATTCAAGCCTACGCCGTGCCCGAGAGAGTGCGTGAAATAATCACCGTATCCCGCTTCGGTGATCACCCGGCGCGCCGCCTCGTCCACCTGGCTGGCGGTCACACCCGGCCTGACCATAGCGAGGGCGCCGAGCTGCGCCTCCAGCACGACCCCGTAAACGTGGCGCTGCTTGTCATCGAACCGGCCAACACACACCGTACGGGTGATGTCCGACATATACCCCCGGCAACACGCCCCGAAGTCCATCACCACCATCTGGCCGCTCCTGATCTCGTCGGGCGTGGCGCGCCCGTGAGGCATCGCCCCACGCTCCCCCGCCGCCACGATCGTCTCGAAGGCCGGCGGGCCATCGCCCCGGCTGCGCAGGAAATAATCGATGCGGCTGGCGATCTCCCGCTCGGTCTGTCCAGAGCAGATATGCCCGATCGCATAGTAGAAAGCCGCCCCGGCGACGACCCCCGCTTCCTGGATCATGGCGATCTCATCGACATCCTTGATCAGCCGCAGGCTTTCCACCAGCCCCAGAACCGGGCGAAGTTCCAGGCCGCTGAAGTCGGCCTGGAACTTCTCGAACTTCTGGAAGGTGACATCATTCTTTTCAAATCCGACTCTCATCAGATGATGCTCCCGGCAGACCTCCGCCAGAGCAACCAATGACAGGGTTTGAGAAATCAACGCCCTCCAATCCGGGGCTTCCAACCCGGCCTGGGTGGCATATCGTCCGTCCGTGACCAGGCAGGTATTGTCGCGTGTAATCAGGAGCAGCCCTTCTCCGGTAAACCCGCTGATGTATCTCCTGTTCTCCGGATTGGTGACCAGCAGGGCGTCCAAGTCCTGTCTCTCCATCAGGCTCCTGAGCCTTCCCAGCCTCCTGGCCGATTGAGGTGTGTGAGGTGAGAGGTGGGAGGTGTGATTCTTGTTGGCATTGGCTCTGCCAATGTCATCTCTTCTCACTTCCCACATCTCGCTTCTCACTTCCCAATTAGCCGGCTGGCGGCAGTCATGGCCAGGGAGTAACTCTGGCTTCCAAAGCCGGTGATCTGGCCGCTGGCGACAGGAGCGATCACCGACCGGCGGCGCCAGGCCTCCCGGGCATAGATATTGCTCATGTGCACCTCGACCACCGGCAGGCCGACCGCCCGCAGGGCATCCTGCAAGGCAAAACTGTAATGGGTCAGGGCGCCCGGGTTGATGATAATGGCGTCACAGCGCCGCCCGGCCTCATGGATCCTGTCGATCAGATCGCCCTCGTGGTTGGATTGAAAGCACTCCACCTCGATGCCCAAGGTCTCGCCCTGACGCCGCAGTTCCCCGTCAATATCCGCCAGTGTAGCCGCTCCGTAGATCTCCGGTTCCCGCACCCCGGTCAGGTTGAGGTTGGGCCCGTGCAACACAAGAACGCGTAGTGATGAGTGCTGAGTGCTGAGTGCTGAGTTATTGCTCATTTTACGTCACGCCTTCTTTCCTTGATTGCGACCCAGCGTATGCTGGGGAGCGAGGCCCACCCCGCGCCCCGCATGCATGCGCGGGGTTTCAACGGAAACTCGAAGGCCACCGATAATGCGCTCGGCACAAGCCAAGTTTTACTGATAAGCTTCAGTGGGAGAAGGCAAGCCCCCATTGAAGCCAAGAACTCGTTGACACTCATTACTCATTACTTGATTATTCTCCGCTGATGGTCAGCCTGGCCACCCTCACCGTGGGCGCCCCCTTGCCGATAAAAAAGCGCAGGTCCCTGCCGACCGCATCGATCCCTTCCAGCAGCTCCAGTATGTTGCCAGCTATTACCATACCCCTTACCGGTGTTGTAAGTTCGCCACGTTCAATCCAAATTCCTGCCGCCCCCACGGAAAAATCCCCGGAAATGGGGTTTACGGTGTGCATTCCCATGACGTCGGTCAGGTAGATGCCCACGTCCGTCTGCTTGATAATCTGTTCCTGCGTCAGCTCTCCCGGTGCCAGGTAGAAGTTGGTGCTGCCCAGCTCCGGGGTCGACTTGTAGGAGCCCCGGCTGGCGTTGCCGGTGGAAGCCAGGCCGTCCTTGGCGCCCGTATAGGAGTTCTGCAAGAATCCGAGCAGCCTGCCATCCTGGATCAGGACGGTGCGCCGGCTGGGCACTCCCTCCCCGTCGAAGGTAGCGCTCATCAGGCCGCCTGACAGGGCGCCGTCGTCGATAACGGTGACGCCGGAGGCCGCCACTCGCTCGCCCACTTTTCCTGCAAACAGGGAACGCCCCTTCTGCACCGCTTCCGCCGTCAGCGCCGAGGAGAGCACCGCCAGGAAATTGGTGACCACGTAGGGGTCAAAAACAACCGCGGCCCGCTTCGTTGGCAGGCGCCTGGCGCCCAACAGGCGAACCGCCTTGAAGGCCGCCTCGCGCCCGATCGCCTCCGGGTCGAGCTCGGCGTAGTTCCTGGTATACTGGATGCCGAATCCGGACTGCTGCTCCCCGTCGGCGCCAGCCACCAGGGAGGCGCCGCCGCCGCAGAAACTGCCCTTATCCGTGGCCGACACACCTAGTGAGTTGGCGATGCTCACCTGGTAGTGCGACTCCTCGTAGGCTGCCTGCTCCGTGATCTGGATGCGGGGGTCGTAGGCCCGCCCGCTCCTCTCAATCTGCCGCGCCAGTTCTATCTTATCCTCCAGAGGGATCTCCTTCAGATGGGGATCTCCCAGGTTCATTTCGGCATATGCCGCAGGCGGCCGCGGCAGGTTGTTGAAGGGGTCGCTGCTAGCCACCCGGGCATTGGCCAGGGCGGCGTCAACGGCCTCCCGCAGGGCCGCCCACGACAGGTCGGAGGTATAGGCAAACCCCAGGCAGCCATTCCGTAAGATGCGGATACCCACTCCCGACTCCCGGGCCACCTTAAGATTTTCCACGGCGCCGTCCCGGACCTCGATGGCGATCTCCTCGCTGCGCTCGAAATAAGCCTCGCTCGCTTCGGCGCCGTTGCGCCGGGCCTCTTCCACCGCTGCGTTGACCAGGTCCCGCCCGGTCATTACAGTTGAGGTCTTAATCGTCCTCACCCTCTTCCTCGATCTCTTCCTCGATGATGCCGCCCACGACCAGGGACGGTATTCTGATCGTCGGCTGGGCGTCCGAGACCGGAACCCCCTGCCCATCCTTGCCGCAGATCCCCAGGGAGAACCCGAAGTCGCTGCCCACCATGTCGATCTGCTTCAGAACGTCGGGGCCGTTGCCGGTCAGGGTCGCCCCCCGCACCGGCACGGTCGCCTCGCCGTTTTCGATCAGGTAGCCCTCGGGCACATCGAAGACGAAGTCCCCGTTGGTGGTGTTCACCTGGCCGCCGCCCATATGGCGCACCAGCAGCCCGGACTTCGTCTCCCTGATGATCTCCTCGGGCGGGGTCTCGCCGGGGGCCAGGTAGGTAGTGGACATCCTGGGGATCGGGCGGTGCTGGAAGGACTGCCGGCGTCCGTTTCCAGTCGGCTCCACCCCGTCCCTGGCTGCGGTAATATGGTCATACATGTATCCACTCAGGATGCCCTTATCGATCAGGACGGTTTTTTGAGCCGGGTTGCCCTCGTCGTCGAACCGGAACGACCCGAACCGCCCCGGCAGGGTGCCGTCATCCACCACCGTCACCAACTCCGAGGCGACCTGGGTGCCCTTCTTTCCCGAATAGACCGACAGGTTCTTCTGGGCGAGGTCCGCCTCCAGGCCATGACCGCAGGCCTCATGGACCATCGTTCCGCCGGCCTCGCCGGACAGCACCACCGCCATGCGCCCCGCCGGCGCCCGGCGCGCCTTCAGCATCAGCAGCGCCCTCCTGGCCGCCTGCCGCCCGAGGTCTGCCGGCTTCTCCCCGTCAAACAGTTCCAAGCCCCTGGTCCCGCCCGCCGAGTCGTAGCCGGTCTGGATCACCGGCCCCTCGGCAGCCACGGCGTTCACCGACATGCGGCAGCGCACCCGTTCATCCTCGACGTAGACACCATCGGTGTTGGCGATGGTCACCTGCTGGATCGTATCCGCATAGCCCACCGTCACCTGACGCAGCAGCTTCTCGTCCTGGCGCCGGGCCGCCTCCTCGGCCTCCCGGACCAGGGCCACCTTGTCCTCGACCGGCGTGGCGTCAGGACGCCGGACCACCGGCAGATCGACCGGAGACTCCCGCCGCTGCAGCGCCACCGGCGACACCTCCCCGGCCTGAGCGGCCCGGCTTACCTGGCCGGCCAGTTGGAGCAGGCTCTCCTTATCCAGGGCATTGGTGTATCCATAGGCCGTATTGTCTCCGTGCACCGCCCTGATCCCGGCCCCCTGCTCCCGGCCTGAGATCACCCGCTCGATCTGCCGGGCCTCGCAGCCGATCCTGGTCGACTCCGTCCGCTCCATGAAGATCTCGGCAAAATCGCTGCCCCGCTGCGCCACCCGCAGGATCTCCTCGAGTTCTGATTTGCCCTTCACCCGCTTACCCCCATTGCTCTTTATTCTTCATTATTTATCCTTCAGAATGTGTATATTTGCCATCATACTCCCGCTTATCGATATTGTCTACTTTCCATGGCAGCCCTATACAGAAAAGACCGCCACTGACTCCTTACGTGGCGATCCTCCATAGACTATGTTGTATTTCTAGTCTCTCTTCAATAAAAAAGTTAAATAATAACCCCGATATTCGTTAAACATCTTCAAAGTTTCCTTGATACTGTCGTAGACCAGGGCGTCGTCGATCGCTTCGTATTCATGAACGATAATATTCCGTTCGCCCGTTGCAGGCGCAATCGCTTCTGCAAACTCATAAGGCAGAACCCCAATCTGTCCGACCTTGATAAAAGAATCAAAAGCGTCTTGAGGTGGAGCAAATCCTTCATCTACCAAAACATGTGAATTAATATCCACGGCCACATCCACCAACAGTTGGATCAGCCTTTCCACCGAGCGCTTATGCTTAAAATCAGAGATGTAGTCTGAATATGATATGTCTTCCAATCTGGCCAGTTCTTGCAGATACTCGCTCATCTTGACTAACTTGCGTCTGATGATTTCTTTATTTACCAAAGTCATTCACCCGCCTGCAATTTCTTGTCCTCATCCGATTGCTTTTGACTATTTGCCAGGTAAGCGGCCTCCAGTTCGTAAAAAAGCCTGGCGTCATTATGCTGCCGCAAAGCCAGGGATGCATAATCCGCAAAATCCCCGGGACTTTTTTCATACAGGACTTCGCACGCCCTGGCTACCTGATGCCTTAAAAACGGTGATGCCTGGTTGAGTATGACGAGGTCGAGGAGCGAGGTGCGCAACAGAGCGGATAATTCCCTGATCATTCTTCTCTTGAGCCTACCTCTTAAGAAGCTCTCTCTGGGAAAATAACTCTTTTCAATTAAAAGGGCCAGATCGATATCGCTATCCGACCTCATTTTCCCCTGAACAACAGAGCCAAAAAGTAAAGCAAGTTTAACATTGTTGTCGGCGCAGAAGTCTTGGAACCGACAACCATGCAGTTCGTTTACGAGGCCATCAATAAACACATTGCAAACTACAGAGCACGGTGGGGTGAGTAGTAGACTGCTCATTTTGACTTAAAACCGTATAATAACCAGTGTAAGGGCTGCTTTTCAAGCACAAATAAGTGGTTCTTCGAGACCGTACGCTAATCATTGTTTTAACTCCTAGTTGAATGTGTGGCAGCCCAGTCCCTGCCTTCTCTAAACCATTCTTTACGAGGAGGCAGTAGTGTGAAAGTCGTTTATCCAATCTGCTGTGGCGTAGATGTCCACAAAACATTTCTCGTCGCCACCATCATTACGTCCGAGGGATTTACCCCTCACTACCAGAAGAAACGGTTCTCCACCTTCAACAACTCCATTCTGGAGTTTAAACGCTGGTTACTGGACAACAATTGCCTGGATGTCTGCATGGAGTCTACCGGGAAGTATTGGATTCCCGTGTTCAATTTACTGGAGGATTCCATCAACGTCACCATCGCCAATCCCAAATGGGTCAGGGCTGTAAAAGGCAACAAGGACGATATCAAAGATTCTAAATGGATCGGCGACCTGTTTCGTCTGGGCCTGGTTCCGGGCAGTTTCATCCCCGACAAATCGATTCGGATTCTGCGGGAGTATACTCGCTACCGGTTTAAATTAGTCTCCTGTAAATCCAGTGAAAAGAATCGGTTCCAAAA